>DATIDB010000050.1:0-8770 GCA_035456545.1 Alphaproteobacteria bacterium
GCGATGCGTATGGCCGTGCAGGACAAGTTCGGCGCCGGCCTTCGCGAGCGTCTCGGCGAAACGCTCGCCGTCGATCAGCGAGGCGCGCGGCTTCACCGTGCCGGGCACCGGGGGATGATGGATGAGCACGATCCGAAAAAGCCCGCGCCGGCCAAGATCGCTCAGCCGCTCCTCCAGCTCCGCAAGCTGGGCCTGGCCGACGCTGCCGACCGCCAAATGCGGCGCCGTCGGATGCGCGCTGGAGACGCCGACGAAGGCGACGGGTCCGCGGATGCGCAGGGTCGGAAAATCCGTGGGCGAGGCCATCGGAGCGTCGTCGCCCTTCATATACTCCGTCCACAGGCCGAGGGACTGCGCCCAAGGCACCCCGACATAGGCGTCGTGATTGCCCGGCACGAGCGTTATGCGCTCCGGCGGGCCGAACTCCTCGAGCCAGCGCCGCGCCTCCCGGAACTCGGCCGGCAGGGCGATATTCGTCAGATCGCCGGTGATCGCGATATGGTCGGTTTCGGCTTGCTTTATGGCCTTGGTTAGGGCAGCCAGTACTTGCGTTTCGTGGATCGCGCGCCGCTTGGTCCGCCAGGATACGTATCCGATGAGCCGCTTGTTCATCAGGCTGCGCAATCCCGGCGCGGACTGAATGGCCAGATGGGGGTCGGAAAGATGGGCGAAGGTGAACATCGGGGGGTTCTCGACCCCGTTCATCTCCGAAAGCCGCCACGCGGTCAATAGCCCCCGTGATGACCGGCCCGCAGCCAACTGAATCGCCGGCGGTTCCGGCGGGCGCCGGCGCGTCCGCCCGTATGCGCCTGGGTGTCCTTACGAACCGCCTCAGCACACGCAACCGCAGAGGCGCAGACCAGGTCCGGCGGGTCCTCTCCCGTCATCCGGCCGTTCCGCATGTCGAGATCGACGATTGGAGCCGGATGCCGGATGCTCTCGCCGAGCTCATGCGCCGCGATCTCGATGCGATCGCCGTCGACGGCGGAGACGGCACGGTGATCGGCGTCCTCACCGAGCTGCGGCGCAGGGCCGATCGGCGCATGCCGGCCCTGGTCGCGCTCGCCTCCGGCAACACCAATATGATCGCCGGGGACATCGGCCCCTCCGGCCGGCCCCATCGCTCCCTCGAGCGAATCCTCGACGCCGTATCGTCCGATAGGGCGTTGAGGCGGACGGAGCGCCGCCTGATCCGCTTCGATATGCCGGGAGAGCCCGTCCAGTATGGATTCTTCGTCGGCGCGATCGCGGTCGTGCGCGCGATCCAGCTTGCCCAGCGTACGCTGCACCCTTTGGGCGTGAATCACGGCATCGCCAACGCCGCGGGCATCGGGCTCAACGTGGCAAGGGTGCTGTTCGGGGGCGGGGAGGGGCTGCTCTCCGGCGTGCCGCTCGAGATCGGTTTCGAGGAGGAGCCGTCGCGGCGCGGGGAGTATTCGGCGCTCATGGTGACCACCTTGCGGCGGATGATCTTCGGCATTCATCCGTTCTGGGGCAGCGAGGCGGGATCCCTGCGCACCACGCTGGTGCGCGCGCCCGTCGATCGGCCGCTGCGGTCCTTGATTCCCCTGCTGCGCGGCAAGCCGAGCGCGCGCATGGCGTCTCACGGGTATGAAAGCCGCAACGCGCATCGTATCCACATCTCCTTCGACGGTCCGATCGCGATCGACGGGGAGTACCGCCAGGCCCGCTCCGACCGGCCGATCGTCCTGAGCGACGGCGGCAGCGTCGAATTTCTCGACGGCGGACCATGAGCGAAGCTGAAGCCGCTATAGTCGAGGTCATCCGCGCCGATTGGGAGCGGCCCGTGCCGGACTCGGCGGCGGCCATGGGCGAGGCGCTTCGGCGACGGCATGGGGCCGCCGTCGGCGCCGTGCTGTTCTACGGCTCCTGCCTGCGCAGCGGATCGGATCGGGACAGTCTGCTCGATCTCTACCTTCTGGTGGATCGCTATCGGGACGCCTATCCCGGACAGGCTCTTGCCGCCTTTGCCAACCGCATCCTGCCGCCCAACGTGTTCTATTTCGAGATGCCCTGGGAAAGCCGGACCGTGCGGGCGAAATACGCCGTCATCGATTTCGACGACTTCGCGGCCGGCGCAACGCCGCGCGCATTGCTGCCGGCGATTTGGGCGCGCTTTTCGCAGCCGACCGTTCTGCTTTACTCCCGCGACGCCCAAGCCAGGGCGAGGATCGAGGAGGCGCTCAGCCGGTCCATAGCGACCATGGCCCTGCGCACGGCGCCCTTGGTCGAGGAGCCGGTCGACGCGGCGGGCTTCTGGATCGCCGGCTATGCGCGGAGCTACCGGGCCGAGGCTCGCGTGGAAGGCATGGGTAGAGCCCGCGAGCTGGTCCAGCCCCTGCGACGTTACGAGGCGCTGCTGCGCCCCGCGCTCGCCCTTGCCGGAGTGCCCTTCGAGGAGGCCGGCGAGGGCAGGATCAGGACCCGCCTGAGCGCCGATGAGCGCGCCCGCGGACGGGCCTTCTGGTCGCGCGCCGCCTTTGCCGCCCGCCTTCATTCCGTTCCCCGGCTTGCCAAGGCCGCGGTCACCTTCGAGGGCGGAGTCGACTATGCGCTCTGGAAGGTGGAGCGCCATTCCGGCGTGCGCGTGGAGGCCGGCCCCTGGCAGCGGCGGCACCCGATTCTCTCGGCGATTCCCCTGGCGTTCCGCGCCTGGCGGCGGGGCGCGTTTCGGCCGAAATCGCAGAACCCCCTTGGACCCGGCCCGGAAAAACCCGCAAGATGAGGGTGACGGGTACGGCTGCGAAGCCGGATAATGCGCGTTCCGCCCCTTGAGGCGATGGTCTTGATGGCGGCCGACCAAGCCGCCCGCATGCAGTTTCCGCAAAACGCGGTCCGAGACGCCGCTCACGATGTTCTGGGAATTCCTTCTCATCCTCCTCCTGGTGCTGCTTAACGGCTTCTTCGCAATGTCCGAGATGGCGGTCATCGCCTCTCGCAAGGCAAGGCTGGCGGCTCGGGCTGCGAAAGGCGACCGCCGCGCCCGGCGCGTTCTGCAGCTCGCCGAGCGTCCGGGCCGCTTCCTGTCGACCGTGCAGGTCGGGATCACGCTGGTGGGAATCCTGGCCGGCGCCATCGGCGGCGCGACGGTGGGCGAGCGCCTGGCCGCATTGTTCTCGCAATATCCGGCATTGGCGCCCATCGCCGATGCGGCGGGTTTCGCGGTCGTGGTGATCGTGACGACCTATCTCTCGCTGATCCTTGGGGAACTCGTTCCAAAGCAGATCGCCCTCAGCCATCCCGAGCGGATCGCCTCCCGCGTGGCCGGGCCGATGCGGACACTCTCGATGCTGGCCGCGCCGGTGGTGTCTCTCCTCGAAGGCTCGACCAACCTTGTGATGCGCGCGACCGGCTTGCGCAAGGTCGGGAGCGAGCATGTATCCGAGGAGGAGTTGCGCGTGTTGATCGCGGAGGGCACCAAGGCAGGCGTCTTCGAGCCGGCGGAGAAGGACATGATGATCGCGGTGATGCGGCTTGCCGACCGGCCCGCCCGAGGCTTCATGACGCCTCGACCCGACATCGCCTGGCTGGATCTCGACGACGCGCCTGAGGAGACTCGCCGCAAGCTGCTCGATTCCAAGTTCTCGCGCCTGCCGGTCGCGAAAGGCAGCCTCGATGAGGTCATCGGCGTGGTTCAGCGGACCGACCTGCTCGACCGGTATCTCGAAGGCAAGCCGCTGAAACTGTCGGAGGCGGTTCGGCAGGCCCCGGTTGTCCATGACGCGGCCCCGGCGCTCAAGGTGCTGCAGGCGCTCAAGCAGTCGCCCGTGCATATGGCGCTGGTCGTGGACGAGTACGGCGCCCTGGAAGGGCTGGTCACGGCGACCGACGTCCTGGAGGCGATCGTCGGTGAATTCCGCGAGCAGGGCGTGGAGCCGGCGCTGGTCCATCGGCGCGAGGACGGCTCATGGCTGATGGATGGCGGTCTCTCCGTCCACCAGGTTCAGGACGCGCTCGGCCTCACCGATTTTCCGGCCGATCGCGGCTTCCACACGCTCGCCGGATTCGTGTTGCGGGAGCTGGAGCACGTGCCCAGCCCCGGCGAGCATTTCGAGTGGAACGGCTACCGGTTCGAGGTTGTGGACATGGATGGGCGGCGGATCGACAAGGTGCTCGTCTCTCGGCGAGAGCCGATTCCGCAAGAAGCCGGACTGGAGGCCTAGGTTCCGACCGCCGCCTTCGCCGGCCGCTGAAGCCCGAGCCGCGCGGCGACGTCTCCATAGCATTCGATCATGCGCTCGATCTGCTCCTCGCTATGCGCGGCGCAGACGCTGGATCTGAGGATGCACCAGCCGTTCGGCGTGGCCGGCGGCACCGCGAGGGTCACGAACACCCCCAAGTCCAGCAGCTCGTGCCAGAAGGCGTAGGCGGTCGCCGGGTCCGGCAGCCGCACCGAGACGATCGGGCTCGGCTCGGCGCAGAGCGTGAAGCCGAGGCTCGACAGCCCCGCATGGAAGCGGTTGGCGTTCCGCCATAGCGAGCGCATCAGCTCGGGCCGAGTCTCGACCTGGCGCAAAGCGGCAAGGCAAGACGCGACCACGGAGGGCGGAAGCGAGGCCGTGTACATGTAGGGACGGCACGCGATCCGCATCAGCTCGAAGTCGGGGTCGTCGGAGGCGCAATAGCCGCCGATCGCGCCAAGGCTCTTGCTGAACGTGCCGACGACGAAATCGACGTCGCTCTCAAGCCCGTCCGCTTCGGCAAGGCCGCGCCCGCGCGCGCCCAGGACGCCGAGGGAATGCGCCTCATCGATCAGGAGATAGGCGCCGTGCCGACGCTTGACCTCGACGAAATCGCTCAGCGGCGCGCGATCCCCGAGCATGCTGTAGATGCCCTCGATCACGATCAGCTTGTCGCCCTTCTCGCCCGACAGGCGCTGCAGCCGGCGATCGAGATCCTGCGCGTCGTTGTGACGGAAGCGGATGACCGTGGCGTTGCCCATCTTCAGCCCGTCATAGATGCTGGCGTGGCAATCCGCGTCGAGCAGCACGTAGTCCTCGGGCCCCACCACCGTCGAGAGGATGCCGAGATTCGCCTGATAGCCGGTCGTGAACAGCATCGCCGAACTGCGGCCTAGAAACCGCGCCAGCGCCTGCTCGATCTCGCCATGGACACCGTAGTTGCCGTTGGCGATGCGCGAGCCGGTGGTGCCGGTCCCGTCGCGGTCGAGGGCGGCCTTGGCCGCGGCGATGCAGGCGGGATCGAAGGTGAGGCCGAGGTAATTGAAGGTCCCCGCAAGGATCGTGGGCCGGCCGCCGATGATCGCCTCGGTCGGCGACAGCACGCGGTCGACGGGCACGCCGAAGGGGCTCGCGCGGTTGCCGACCAGGCCCTTCAGCGCGCCGCTGAGGGGAGCGAATTTTTGGAACAGGCTCTTGGTCATCGCCGACGCGCCTCGATGCGCTGCACGAGGCGGGCGAGATCGCCGATGGTGGATACCTCGGGCAGCAGGTTCATGGGGACCGAGATGTTGAACCGGTCTTCCAGTTCGAACATCAGCTCCATCACCGCAAGGGAATCGAGGTTGAGGTCGCGGTTGAGGTCGGTCGTCTCGCTCAGCGTCCGCCCCGATTTGGCGTGCGGCTCGAGCCGCCTGAAGATGTCCTTCAGGATGGTCTCGTAGCTGGTTCCCGGTTCGGACGTCACCCTAGGCTGTTCCTTCGTCGCCTGCATGGACGCTGATCACCCCTCTTGGCTTCGCCCCGATCGACTTTTACACGAGGCGCGCCTTGCTGTGCCAGTCGGATAGTCGAGCAAGCCCCAGGATTTTGCATTCATTTCAGCCAGCCTCGCGCTCGATACCATGTCGCGGCGTCGCGGAATCCATCGGCCAAAGCAAGGCGCGGCCGCCATCCGGTCGCCTCGGTCAGCAGCGGTCCGCGGCTCACCCAGTCCGGGTGCCGCAATTCGTTGACCTTGTCCGGCCTCAGCATCGCCGGTCGTCCGGAGATGCGAGCGGTGGCCGAGGCGGCGCGTGCCGCAAGGCGCAGCAGAGGGGCGGGAATGGCTATGGGACGCACGCGGCGACCGACGGCGGCGGCCAGCGCGACGGCAATCTCCGGCCAGCCATGGCCTCCCGGTTTCCCATCGTCGATCTCGAACACCCCCGAAGGCGCTTCGGCCGCGGCGAGCGCGGAGCCCACGGCGGCGGCGCAATCCGCCACATGGATGAAGGAGAGCCGCGCCTCGGGCGGACCCGGGACCGGAAAGATGCCGAGAGCGGCGGCGCGGAACATCGGCAGGGTCTCCCGGTCACCCGGTCCGTAGACGATCGGAGGCCGCAGGATCGTGAGCTCGCCGTGGAACCGGGACTGGCATTCCAATTCGCCCGCGCGTTTGCTTGCCGCATAGGCGGAGAGAAGGGGCGAGCGCGCCGCGATCGAGGAGATCAGCACGAAACGGCGAGCGCCCGCGGCGGCGGCCGCTTCCGCCATCGCCGCCGCGCCGTCGCGATTCACCCGCTCGAACACAGTCTCGTCGATCGCCTTGATGGCGCCGGCCGCGTGCACGACCGCATCGGCCCCTTCGACCAAACGTGAGAGGCTGGCGGACTCCTCGAGACTTCCGATCACCGGTTCCACTCCGTCCGGAAAGCCGGACACGGGCGGGCGGCGCACCAGCAGGCGCAGCCGACATCCCATCGCCGAAAGCTCGCGGACAAGAGCGGCGCCGACGAATCCCGTCCCTCCGGTCAGAGCGACCGTGAGCGCCACTACTCGGCGGCGAGCGGCTCTACGGGCGCCAGCGGCGGATAGAGGCCGTCCAGGAAGTTCTGCTTGGCCTTCGACCGGCTGAGCTTGCCGGAGGAGGTCTGCGGCAGCGAGCGCGGCGGCACCGGCACCACCTGACAGTCCACCGCCGCAGTCCGGCTGACGACGCCCTTCACCTCGCGCGTGAGCGTCTCGACCTCGTTGCGGTCGGCGGTGCGGCACTGGACGAGGACGACGACGCCTTCGCCCTCCCCCGTCTCGTCGACCGAGAACGCCGCGACATCGCCCGAACGCAAGCCGGCGATCTGCTCCACCGCCCATTCGATGTCCTGCGGCCAGATATTCCGGCCGTTGACGATGATGAGGTCCTTGGAGCGGCCGGTGAGGACCACGGATCCGGCGACCGTGTAGCCCATGTCGCCGGTGTCCAGCCAGCCATCCTCCGTGATCACCTGGCGGGTGGCCTCCGGCTGGTTGAAATAGCCGGCCATGAGGCTCGGGCCCTTGATGAAAATGCGGCCGACCCTGCGGTCGGGCAGGACCTGCCCGGACTCGTCGCGAACCTCGAGCGCATGATCGGGCAGGGGCTTGCCGCAGATCGCGAAGGCGCGGGCGTCTTCCGCCTGCTCCTCCGTCGGCTCGGCGACGTTTTCCTCGGCCAGCCGGCGCCGGCTGACACTGTCCGTCTCGATGCCGCGCCCGAGGGGCGCGAAGCTGACGGCGAGCGTGTTCTCGGCCAGCCCGTAGCTGGCGAGGAAGGCGCTCCCGCGGAAGCCGTGCGGGGCGAAGGTCTGCGCGAAGCGCTGCAGCACATCCGGACGGATCATGTCGCCGCCGATCCCGGCCGCGCGCCAGCTCGACAGGTCCAGCGACAGGTCGGAGACGCGCTCGGCGCGCCGCACGCAGATCTCGTAGCCGAAGGAAGGGCTGTAGGAGATCGTCGCGCGGTTACGGGCGATCAAGTCGAGCCAGACCAGCGGCCTGCGGGCGAAATCCTGCGAGGGCAGGAGGTCCGCCGAGCATTGCGCCATCAGCGGCGACACAATGAAGCCGACCAGCCCCATATCGTGATAGAGCGGCAACCAGGACACAGACCGGTCATCCGGTCCGACCTTGAGGCCCGAGACGGCGTTATGCCTGGCATTGCTCATGAGCGCGCGCATCGGCACGGAGACCCCGAGCGGAAAACGCGTGCTGCCGGAGGAGTATTGCAGGTAGGAAAGATCGTCAGCGCCCAGCGGCTGCAGCGGGCGCATGCTCTCCGGCAACGCGCTCAGTCCCTCAGGAGTGCCGACGCGCACGAGCCGCAGCCCGTCCACGGCGGCGTCGAGGTATCCCGTCATCTCGGCGGAGCCGAAAGCCGCGCGGGCGCCGGCGCCGCCAATCTGGCGGCGGAGCTGCTGGACATAGCCCTGGCGCGCGCCGAGCCCGGTCGGCAAGGGCAGCGGCACCGGGATCAGCCCCGCATACTGGCAGCCGAAGAAGAGCGTGAGAAACTCGGGCGTGGTCTCCGCAAGCAGGGCGACGCGGTCCCCGCGCCGCAGCCCGAGCGACGCCAGCCGGCGGGCCGCTTCCTCGGCGCGGCGGCGCAGCTCGGAATAGGGCAGCGCCTCGATCAACTCTCCGCGGCCGGAATAGAAATTGTAGCCGGTCTCCCCTCCCGCGGCGTAATCCAATGCCTGAACGAGGCTGTCGAAGCCCTCGAGGCGCTGCCGGCGGTAGAGGTTGCGTGTCGGTGTAGGCCTGTGGATGGCGCGGTCAGCGGGCTCGCCTTGGAGCGGCGCCGTGGCCAGTGCGGTCAGGTTCGGCGTCATCGTCCTTGGCGTGCCTCTCAGATTTTTGGGCTAACCCGTTTGGCCCGGAGCGGTTGCTGGCGTAATTTCCTTTCCACCCTCTCCAACGTCTTGTAACCAGCCGCGTCGCGGGCCGACAAATCACAGTTTGTTACCGAATGTTGCAATCCAGACGAGGCGCGTCGCGGTTCATGAGACCATACGAATGGAGAGCCCGGTATACCACGCCGAGCGTAGGTCGCCGCG
>DATIDB010000051.1:0-7428 GCA_035456545.1 Alphaproteobacteria bacterium
GAGCGGCCCCTGATAGACCATGAGGCAGGTGGCCGGCTTCTCCCCGCGGCCGATCCGTCCGCGAAGCTGATGGAGCTGCGCGAGCCCGAACCGCTCCGCATGCTCGATCACCATGACGGTTGCGTCGGGCACGTCGACGCCCACCTCGATGACCGTCGTCGCGACCAGGATGTCGAGGTCGGATTGCGAGAAGGCGGCCATCACCCGATCCTTGTCCGCGCCCTTCATCCGGCCGTGGACGAGCCCGACCCGGTCCTTGAAGAGCCCGGCCAGGTGCCGGTGGCGCTCCTCCGCCGCGGCGACGTCGAGGGCTTCCGATTCCTCGACCAGCGGGCAGACCCAGAACACCTTCGCTCCCTTCGAGACGGCGCGGCGCACGGCGGCGATCACCTCCTCCAGCCGCTCCGACGGGAGGACTCGCGTGTCCACGGGTTTGCGTCCGGCGGGCTTCTCCGTCAGCCGCGAGACGTCGAGATCGCCATAGGCGGTCAGCATCAAAGTTCGGGGGATGGGCGTCGCGGTCATGACCAGCGTATGCGCGCCCTTGCCCTTGCGCGCCAGCTCCAGCCGCTGCTCGACGCCGAAGCGGTGCTGCTCGTCGATGACGGCGAGGCCGAGATCCTTGAAGGTCACGCCCTCCTGCACCAGCGCATGCGTGCCGACGGCGAGCGGGATCGAGCCGTCGGCCAGCCCGGCGGCGATCTCATCCCGCGCCTTGCCGCGCTCGCGCCCGGTCAGGATCGCCAGCGGCACGCCGGCGGCCCGGGCCAGAGGTTCGATCGTCGCGAAATGCTGGCGGGCGAGGATTTCGGTCGGCGCCATGATCGTCGCCTGTGCGCCCGCCTCGACGGCGTTGAGCATCGCCATGAGCGCGACCACCGTCTTGCCGCTGCCGACATCGCCTTGCAACAGCCGCAGCATGCGGTCCGCTCCCGCCATGTCCGCGAGCGCCTCCGCGATCGCCTGTTCCTGGCTTTTCGTCAGGGCGAAGGGCAGGGCCTCGAGCGCCTTCTTGCGCAGCCGGCCGGTGCCCGCCAGAGCCCGGCCCGGAAGCTTGCGCTGCTTCAGCCTCACAAGCGCCACCGCGAGCTGGTTCGCCAGTAGCTCGTCATAGGCGAGGCGCCGGCGCGCCGGGGTCGTCGGCGACAGATCGGTCTCGGCGCGCGGGGCATGCGCTGAGGCGAGCGCCGCCTTCCAGCCGGGCCATCCCTCCCGCTGGACGAGCGAGGGCTCGATCCATTCCGGCAGATCGGGAGCGCGCGCCAGCGACGCCTGGATCGTCTTCGCCAGAACCTTCGGCTGGATGCCGGAGGCGAGCGGATAGACCGGCTCGACAGGCGGAAGGTTGGCGGCCTGCTCCGGCGGGAGCGCGTAATCGGGATGCGCCATCTGCAGCATGCCCTGGAATTTGTCCAGCCGACCGCTGACCACGCGCGTCTCGCCCACGGGCAGAAGGCGCTTTAGGTAGTCGCCCTGGACGTGGAAATAGATCAGTTCCAGCGCGCCCGTCTCGTCGCGGCAGCGGATGCGGTAGGGAAGGCGCGGCGTGCGGCCGGGCGCATGCTGCTCGATACGAACCGTAAGGGTGGCGATGCGGCCCACCTCGGCCTCGGCCAGCTTCGGCCGATAGCTCCGGTCGATGATCCCGCTGGGCAGGTGCCAGAGCAGGTCCGCCAGGAAGGGGCCCGCCAGCCGCTCGACGAGCTTGCCGATGCGCGGCCCGATCCCCGGGAGGCTGGTCACCGGCGAAAACAGCGGATAAAGGATCGGCGGACGCAAGCCCTGGAGTTCCTTGTTCGTCTTTGTCTTGGCGCCGCCTTCGGGCGGGCGCCGAGCGCTCTATACTCTAAGCCGGACGGCCGCGAGAGCGTACATGACCGCAGAAACCGTCGAAATACGCAGAAAGCGGCTGAGATTCCGCGCCTGGCACCGGGGCACCCGCGAGATGGACCTGCTCTTCGGCGGATTCGCGGATTCGCATCTCGCCGGGCTCGAAGAAGCGCAGCTTGACCGATTCGAGCGCCTGTTGGAGAACAGCGACCCCGACCTATATGCCTGGCTGACGGGGAGGGGGCCGATTCCCCCCGAATACGACAATGACGTCATGGCGTTGTTGAAAGCGCATATCCGCCGACCTCAAGGCGCCCCTTGAACGACATCATCGCCAGCATTGCGGCCACCGGGCGGGTCACCGTCGCCGGCGCACCGGAGGGGGTCGACGCGCTCGTGCTCGCCCGACGCGCGCTCGCCGGGCCGGTGCTCCATATCGCGCGCGACGACGCCCGCATGGCCGAGCTTGCGGAGCTGGCGGCCTTCTTCGCGCCTGGGCTCGACATCATCGCCATGCCGGCCTGGGACTGCCTGCCCTATGACCGCGTCTCGCCGAACCGGGAGATCGCCGCGCGGCGCATCGATGCGCTGACCCGTCTTGCCGGCGCGCCGCCCGGCGCGCCGCGCCTCATCATCACCACCGTGAACGCGGCGTTGCAGCGGGTCCCGCCGCGCGAGGCCTTCGCCGGTCGCGTGTTCGAGGCCAAGGCGGGAGCGCGCATCGACCAGGCGGCGCTGATCGCCTTTCTCAACGACAACGGCTACGCGCGCACCGACATCGTCGATGAGCCCGGCGAATACGCGGTGCGGGGCGGCATCCTCGACCTTTTCCCGCCGGGCGCGGAGGAGCCCTTGCGCCTGGACTTCTTCGGCGACGAGATCGAGGCCATTCGCCTCTTCGATCCCCTGACGCAGCGCAGCGGCGAGCGCATCGACGCCGTCACCCTGAAGCCGGTCAGCGAGGTGCTGATCGACGCCGCGGCCATCGAGCGATTCCGCACCGGCTATCGCGCGCTGTTCGGCGCGGTCACCGGAAGCGATCCGCTCTACGAGGCGGTCAGCGCCGGGCGGCTCTATGCGGGGATGGAGCACTGGCTGCCGCTCTTCCTGCCGCGCATGGAGACGCTCTTCGACTATGCGCCCGATTGCGCGATCACGCTCGACGACCAGGCCGATGCGGCGCGGCTGGCGCGGCTCGATGCGATCAAGGATTTCCATCAGGCGCGGCTCGACTTGCGTCGGGCGGAGGCCCGCGGCGGCGCTCCCGTCTATAACCCGTTGCCGCCCGATCGGCTCTATCTCACCGATGCCGAGTGGCAGGCGAGGCTGCGGGGGCGGACGATCGCGACCTTCTCGCCTTTCGCAGCCTCCGAGATTCAGGGCGAGGAGCAGGGCATCGATGCGGGCGGCCGCCGCGCCCGTGACTTCGCGGATATCCGCACGCAGCCGGGGCTTAACCTGTTCGAGGGGGTGCGCGATCGGGTCGCGGCCGAACTGGGGCAGGGGCGACGCGTGCTGGTCGCCGGATACAGCGCGGGCTCTCTGGACCGGCTCGCGCATCTTCTGGCCGAGCATGGCCTCACGCGCCAGCAGCCGATCGCCGCTTGGGCCGAGCTGGAGAGGCTGCCCGAAGGGACCGCCGGCTTCGCGGTGCTGCCGCTGGAGCACGGCTTCGAATACGACGGCGCCATCGTCCATAGCGAGCAAGACATCCTCGGCGAACGCCTCGCGCGCCCGCAGCGCAAGAAGCGCCGCGCCGACCGGTTCCTCGCCGAGCTCTCCACGCTGACGGAAGGCGACCTCGTCGTCCATGTCGAGCATGGAATCGGGCGTTACGACGGGCTGGCCACGCTGGATGTGGGCGGAGCGCCGCATGACTGCCTGCGCCTGATCTACGAGGGGAACGACAAGCTCTTCGTTCCGGTCGAGAATCTGGACGTGCTGACCCGCTACGGGTCGGAGGATGCAAGCGTCCCGCTGGACCGGCTGGGCGGCGCGGGCTGGCAGTCGCGCAAGGCGCGGATCAAGCAGCGCATCCGCCTGATCGCGGCTGAGCTGATCAAGCTCGCCGCCGAGCGGCGGCTGAAGCCCGGCATCGCCATGGAGCCGCCGGACGGCGCGTTCGATGAGTTTTGCGCCCGCTTCCCCTATCCCGAGACGGAGGACCAGATCCGGGCGATCGCAGATGTCCTGGAAGACATGGCTTCGGGCCGGCCGATGGACCGGCTGATCTGCGGCGATGTCGGCTTCGGCAAGACCGAGGTGGCGCTCCGCGCCGCCTTCGTGGCGGCGATGAGCGGGCATCAGGTCGCCGTCGTGACGCCGACGACGCTGCTCGCGCGCCAGCATTTCCAGACCTTCAGCGAGCGCTTCAAGGGCCTGCCGGTGCGAATCGGGGTTCTCTCGCGGCTGGTCTCGCCGCGCGAGGCGGCGGAGACGAAGAAGGCCCTGGCCGAAGGGAAGATCGAGATCGCCATCGGCACCCATGCGCTGCTGGGCAAGTCCATCTCCTTCGCCAATCTGGGCCTTCTCATCGTCGACGAGGAGCAGCATTTCGGCGTCAAGCAGAAGGAGCGGCTGAAGCGGCTTCGGGCCGAGGTGCATGTGCTGACCCTGACCGCGACGCCGATCCCGCGCACGCTGCAGATGGCGCTCTCGGGCGTGCGCGAGATGAGCCTGATCGCGACGCCGCCGGTGGACCGGCTGGCGGTGCGCACCTTCGTTCTTCCCTACGATCCCCTGGTGATCCGCGAGGCGATCATGCGCGAGCATTATCGCGGCGGGCAGACCTTCTATGTCTGTCCGCGGATCGAGGACCTGCCGAGGCTCGCCGATCGCCTTCGCGACCTGGTGCCGGAGATCAAATTCGTGACCGCGCACGGACAGATGGCCGCCGGACGGCTCGAGGAGGCGATGACCGCCTTCTATGAGGGCGGCTACAACCTTCTGCTCTCGACCAATATCATCGAATCCGGCCTCGACATCCCGACCGCGAACACGATCGTCATCCATCGCGCCGACATGTTCGGCCTGGCGCAGCTCTATCAGCTTCGCGGGCGCATCGGACGGTCGAAGCTGCGCGGCTATGCCTATCTCACCCTGCCGGCAGACCGCGCCCTCAATCCGGTCGCGCAGCGGCGGCTGGAGGTGATGCAGAGCCTCGACACGCTGGGCGCGGGCTTCACGCTGGCCAGCCACGATCTCGACATCCGCGGCGCGGGCAACCTGCTCGGGGACGAGCAGTCCGGCCATATCAAGGAGGTCGGGATCGAGCTCTACCAGCAGATGCTGGAGGATGCGGTGGAGGAGGCGCGCGGCGTGGCGGCCCCGGCGGCGGAGGAGGGCTGGACGCCGCAGATCGCGGTCGGCACGCCGGTCCTGATCCCCGAGGACTACGTCCCCGATCTCACCGTGCGGCTCGGCCTATACCGGCGCATCGCCGCGCTGGTCGACCGCGCCGAGATCGACGGCTTCGCCGCCGAACTGATCGACCGCTTCGGCCCCTTGCCCCCTGAGGTGGAGAACCTCTTGCGCATCATCGCCATCAAGCGCCTGTGCCGCGAGGCGGGCGTGGAGAAGGTGGAGGCCGGGCCCAAGGGCGCGGTCGTGTCCTTCCACAAGAACAACTTCGCCAAGCCGGAGAAGCTCATCGCCCTCATCGGCCGGGAGCGCAAGCGCTTCTCCGTTCGCCCCGACCAGAAGCTCGTGCTGCACAGCGCCTGGGAGACTCCTCAGGCGCGCGTCGAGGGCGTCCACGCGCTCATGCAGGAACTGGCGAAGCTGGCGGCGTGAGCAATACCCCAACCTCGCCCCGCGTGAGCTTAGGAGAGGTCGGCGAGGGCGACGCCCGAGCCGGGTGAGGGGTGAGGAGGGTTCCGAGGCTGTGGGAGTCCGCGCCCGTGTCGCCCCTCACCCGCCTCGCTTCGCTCGGCACCCTCTCCCGACTTCGCGGGGCGAGGGAGGCTCCGTTAGAGAGAGGTCGGCGAGCGACAGCGAGCCGGGTGGCCTCTTTCGGTGGTGGCCCTCACCCGGCCTCACTTTGCGCGGGCACCCTCTCCCCGCTCCGCGCGAGAGAGAAACTCATCACCCTCCCAATGCGCCAGCGGCTCCTCCCTCTCCCGGCTTGCGGGGAGAGGGATCGTCTCCGCCCGCCTCCTCGACGCGCGCGAGGTCGAAGAGCTGGAACAGGACCTCGGGCTCATGCGCGCCGGCGAGCGCGAACTTGCCGTTGAAGATGTAGCACGGCACGCCGTTGATGCCATGCCGGCGCGCGAGCGCGTCCTCCGAGTGCACGGCCTCGAGGCCCTCGGCGCTGTCGATCTGCCGGCGCACCTCCTCGGCGGTGAAATCGAGAGGGGCGGCCGCGCGGACCAGCACCTCGCGGTCGCCGATGTCCTGACCGCGCATGAAATAGGCGCGGAAGAGGGCCTCCATCATCGCGCTGCCCTTGCCGCGATCCTGGGCGAGGCGCACCAGGCGGTGGGCGCGAAGGGTGTTGGGCGTGCGCTGGATCTTGTCGAAATTGAACTCGAGCCCCTCGGATTCTCCGGCGGCGCGGATCACGTCGTAGATGCTCGATGCTTGGCCATCGCCGCCGAATTTTGCGGAGAGATAGTCTTTCCGGTCCATGCCCGCCACCGGCATGCCCGGATTGAGCTGGAACGCCCGCCAGCGGACGGTCAGCCCGTCCTGCGGCCGCGCCTTGAGCGCCCGCTCCAGCCGGTGCTTGCCGATCCAGCACCAGGGGCAGATCACATCGGCGAAGATGTCGAGGCGCATGAGCACTCCCGAGGCGTACTTGACCTGGAACGGCCGGGCACCCGACCATGGTTCCAGCAGTCCCTCGCATTCTCCCGCCTCCGCCGGAGGAAGTCCACCGGCGGTCCCCCAAGAGAGGAGGCACCGATCATGGCAGACGTCACGCTCTATGGCACGCCGCTCAGCACCTATGTGCGCACCGTTCGCATGGCCTTGGCGGAGAAGGACGTGTCCTATGAGCTCATCGAAGGCTGGCCCGACCATCCGGAAATCGCGAAGCGTCAGCCCTTCGGAAAGATCCCTGCGTTTCGCCACGGCGATTTCGAGCTCTACGAGGCCTTTGCGATCGCCCGCTACGTGGATGAAGCTTTTCGCGGACCCGCCTTGCAGCCCGCCGATGTGAAGGCGCGGGCGCGGATGACGCAGATCGTCAGCGTGCATTCCAGCTACTGCTATCCCACCGTGATCGGCGGGATCGTGCTGGAGCGGTTCGCGCCCAAATTGTCCAATCGTCCGGCGGACGAGGCAAAGGTGAAGGCGGCGGTGCCGGGCGCCGACAAGGTCCTCGGCGTGCTTGAATCATCACTCGGCTCCGGTCCTTTCCTCGCCGGGCGCGAGGCGAGCCTGGCCGATCTCTTCGTCTATCCGGTGATATTCTATCTTTCGCTTGTGCCGGAAGGCGGGCCGCTGCTCGAGAAGCGACCCGCCTTGGGCAAATGGCTGAAGGCCATGGGCGAGCGGCACAGCGCGAAAGGAACGATGCCGCCGCTCTGAACCGAGAGGGTCATGTCCGGTCTCTTCGATCTCAGCGGCCAGGCCGCGCTCGTCACCGGCGCCTCG
>DATIDB010000052.1:0-8001 GCA_035456545.1 Alphaproteobacteria bacterium
TCGAACTCGTGCATCGCGATCTGGCGCACGACGGTGTTCAGCATGTCCTCGACCTTGGCGGCGAGCATGAGCCGCCGCCGCTTGGGATCGGCTTCGGCCGCGAGCAGCGCGCGAAAGGTCAGCATCTCGCCGAAGACCGAGGCGGTCTCCGCCAAGGTGAGCGGCGTGTCGGCCATCAGCGCGCCCCTCGGCGCCGCCAGCACCTGGTGGACGCCGTGCCCAAGCTCATGGGCGAGCGTCATCACGTCGCGCACCTTGCCGTGGTAGTTGAGAAGCAGATAGGGATGCGCGCTCGGCACCGTGGGATGGGCGAAGGCGCCGGGCGATTTTCCGGGCCGCGGCGGCACGTCGATCCAGGGCCTTTCGAAGAAGCGCTGTCCGACCGCGCCCAGCTCGGGCGAGAAGGCGGCATAGGCCTTCAATACGATCCCTTTCGCCTCGGGCCAGGGGATGTGTTTGTCCTCATCCTCGGGCAGGGGCGCGTTGCGGTCCCACCAGTCGAGCCGCTCCTTGCCCATCCATTTCGCCTTCAGCGCGTAATAGCGATGCGAGAGGCGGGGATAGGCGGCGCGAACGGCGCCCACCAGCGCCTCGACCACCTCGTCCTCCACGAAATTGGCGAGGTTGCGGGCGGAGACCGGTCGCGGGAAGCCGCGCCAACGATCCTCGATCTCCTTGTCCTTGGCCAAGGTGTTGGTGACGAGGGCGAAGAGGCGGATGTTCCGCGCCAGGACTTCGGAGAGCGCGAGGGCCGTCTTGCGCCGGGTCTCCGCATCGCGGTCGGTGAGGAGGTTGAGCGCGTCGCTGGAGGTCAGCTCCTTCCCATCGACCGGAAAACGCAGGGCCGCGATCGTCTCGTCGAAGAGCCGGTTCCAGGCGGAGCGGCCGGCCACCTGCTTCTCGTGCAGGAGCTTCTCCAATTCGTCCGCGAGTTGGTGCGGACGGAAGGCGCGGATGTCCCGGAGCCAAGGCGCATATCGGGCAAGCTCCGGGGCTCTCAGCTTCTCCTCGAGCTCCGCCTCCTCAAGCCGGTTCAGCTCGAGGGTGAAGAACAGCAGCTCGGAGGAGATGTCGGTCAGCCGCTCCTGGATGGTCTGATAGAAGCGGGCGATCTCGGGGTCGCTCATGTCCCCCGCATAGAGGAGCTGGGCGTAGGAGCCGATCCGCCCGGTGAGGTCGTGCAGGCGCTCGTAGCGGACGACCGCGGCCCCGAGCGCGGCCCCGTCGAGACCCTCCAGCCGGCCTCGATACGCCGCGGCGAAGCCCTTCGCCTCTTCGGCCGCCTCGGCCAGCGCCGCCTTCAGCTCCGGCGATTGCGGCCCCGGGAAGAGGTCCGACAAGTCCCATCGCGGCAGGTCGGGGGCCGCCGCGGCCGTGCTGGAGCGCTCGTTCATCGGTGACTCCTTTTGGTGGTAGCGATATAAGTCCGGGCAAGAGCGCGAGCAAGCGCCCGGGACCCGGTTGGGACCCGGACCTGGGACGCCGTATCCGGGAGGGGGCTTCGGCGGGATGCGGCGGACCCGAAGATCAGGGAGGGGGAATCCATGACTTACGTGGACTGGCAGAGCCTGCCGGCCATGTTCTTCGAACAGGCCGCCAAGCGCGCCGACCGGCCGTTTCTTTGGGCGAAAAGCGACGGGACCTGGCAATCCATCGCCTGGGGCGAGACCGCCCGGCGCGTCAAGCTGCTGGCGCGGGGCTTGCGGGCGCTCGGGATCGGCAAGGGCGACCGGGTCGTGCTGGTCTCCGAGAACCGCCCGGAATGGCTGATCGCCGACCTCGCGGTCATGACGGCGGGCGCCATCACGGTTCCCGCCTTCACAACCAACACCGTCGCCGACCATCGCCACATCCTCACCCATAGCGGGGCGAAGGCGGCGATCGTCTCCAGCCGGCAGATCGCCAAGCGGCTGCTGCCCGCCGCGGCAGGGGCCTCGGACCTGAAGACGCTCATCTCCATCGAGCCGCTCGACCTGACGCAGACGCAAGCCTTTCGCACCCTCTCCTGGGCGGAGGCGATGGAGTTGGGCGGGAAATCGCCGGACGAGGTGGCGGCGACCGTTTCCGGGCTGAGACGCGAGGAGGTGAGCTGTTTCATCTACACTTCCGGCACCGGCGGCACGCCCAAGGGCGTGATGCTGACGCACGGTTCCATCATGGCCAATTGCGAGGGGGCCTACGACCTCCTGCTCGCCTTCGACCTCGGCGAGGAGGCGTTCCTCTCCTTCCTGCCGCTCTCGCATTCCTACGAGCATACGGCGGGGCAGTTCCTGCCCATCGCGCTCGGCGCGGAGCTCTATTACGCCGAGGGCGTCGAGACCCTGGCCTCGAACATGGTTGAGGTGCGGCCGACCATCATGACCGCGGTGCCGCGGCTCTACGAATCGATGCACCAGCGCATCATGCGCGGCGTCGAGAAGATGAGCGGCATGCAGAAATGGCTCTTCCTCAAGGCGGTGGAGCTGGGGCGCAAGGACTACGAGCAGCCCGGCTCGCTCAATCCGTGGGAGCGGATCCTCAACTGGGTGTGCGAGCGAACCGTGCGCGAGAAGGTGCGGGCGCGCTTCGGCGGGCGGCTCAAGGCGATGGTCTCCGGCGGCGCGGCGCTGAACTACGAGGTGGGCGTGTTCTTCCTCGCCCTCGGCGTTCGTCTCTTGCAGGGCTACGGCCAGACCGAGGCATCGCCGGTGATCAGCGCCAATCCGCCCGGCCGCATCAAGCTGAAGACCGTCGGTCCCGCGCTCAAGGACGTCGAGGTCAGGATCGCGGAGGACGGCGAGATCCTCGTGCGCGGCGAATGCGTGATGAAGGGTTATTGGCGCGATCCGGAATCGACCGCGAGGACTGTCATCGACGGCTGGCTGCATACCGGCGACATCGGCGTCATGGACGAGGAGGGCTACATCCAGATCACCGACCGCAAGAAGGACATCATCGTCTTCTCCGGCGGCGACAACGTCTCCCCCGCGCGCGTCGAAGGGTTTCTCACGCTTCAGCCGGAGATCGCGCAGGCCATGGTCCATGGCGACAAGCGCCCCAATCTCGTGGCCGTGCTGGTTCCCGACCCCGACTTTCTCGCGGAGTGGGCGAAGGCCAGCGGCAAGCCGAATGACCTCGCGCAACTCGCGGTCGATCCGGAGCTGCACAAGACGCTCTCCGCCGTGGTGGACAAGGTCAACCGGGACCTTTCATCCTTGGAGAAGGTGCGGCGCTTCATCATCGCCCGCGAGGCCTTCACCATCGACAACGGCATGATGACGGCCTCGCTGAAGATCCGCCGTCACAAGATCAAGGAGGCCTACGGCGCCGCCCTCGAGGCGCTTTACGAGCGGGCATAGGAAGCGGGCGGCCGAATCGACGGGCCCGGGGATGATTCGATCCGCTCGGGCGCCTCTTCACTCGGGACCCGGCCACATCATCCTTGGGGACGCATGCATGCAACGCCGCTCCCAAGGGCGCCGGCTCCGGCGCGGAGCCGTCCCCAGTTTCGCAAACCTGCACATTGCCCGGACGCGAGGCTGCCCCGGGAACACGCCGAGGCTCGAACCGGTCACCGGTTCGAGCCGGCGCCCGTGCGATCTCCTGCGCCCGTTCGCCCGAGCCTAATCGCGATCGCCGGCGCGGCCGCTTCGGTCGTGCGTCGAATAGCTGCGGGATTTGCCGGGTTCCGGGCCGTTGATGGTGCGGTCCCGGCCGCCGGACATCCTCTCGCCGCGCTCCGCCGTGGCCCTGTCGCCCCGGTCGTGGTCGGAGATCCCGCGATCCGATGGCGAGCGCTCGAGCGCCGAGGCGGGGCCGGCCATGAGGATCAGTGCGAGTGCCGCAATCACTCGGTTCATCGTATCCTCCATTTCGCGCATGGCTGCGCCGCGTCGCGGCGCATCGCCCTCTAAATTAGGGTTGCGAAAGGTAAGCGGCCCTTACCGTGCCACTTTCCCTCCGCGCCTCTACTCGAAAGGGGTGACCGCCGACGGCTCGTCGGAGGGATTTAACTATGCGGGGAGGGTCCGCTCTCGCAGCCCGGGCAGATCTCCCCGCGATGCGGGCTGCCGGGAGGCGCGGGCGATCAGCAGCGCCCCGACGAGCAGCAAGCCCGCGAAGAATTCTCCGCCCACGGCCCAGCCTGGCCAGCCGGACTCGCGCAGGAGCACTCCGAAACGGGTGAGCGGCCAGGAGGCCAGCACGGTCTGGACCCCCGCCATCGCCACGACCGCTCGGCGGGACGGGGCCATGGCCGCCCAGACGATGAAGGCCGGCAGCAGAATGGTGAAATAATGATTCCACGCATTCGGCGAACACAGCGTGGCGATCAGGAAGACCGAGATCATTCCCGCGGCGTCGGCCGGGGGGTCGTCCCGGTGTCGACGCGCGCCGATGAGCGCTGCGGCGAGACCGGCGAGCATGGCCAGAAACGCGCTCACCCGGATCCAATCGGGTAGTGGGACGAGGCGCAGGATGGCCGAAGCGTCGAGATCCTCCACCCCGATGTCGTAGAGCAGCGCCGGAAGGCTCTTGTTCCAGACCGATGGCATGACATGGGTGGACATGTCCCTCACGCTGTCGAGATAGATCAGATGCAGGGGCAGGCCGGCGACGCCGAGGCTGAGCATCGTGAGGAGCGCGAGGGCCGCCGCGCACCATGCCGCCGAGGCCCATCGCCGCTGCGCCAGCCAATAGAGCAGCAGAACCGCGGGCAGGACCTTGATGAAGATCGCGAGCGCCAAGGATGCGCCGGCCAGCCGGGGCGCGTTCCGTTGCGCCGCGACCATGGCCAGCATGAGGCAGGCCAGGACCAGGGGATGGATGTTCATGCAGGCGATGGCGACATGAAGGGGCGCGGAGGTGAGGGTCAGAAGAAGCATCAGCGCCATTGGCGCCGGCTGCAGCCATTGCGGGCGCCATTGCCAGCAGGCGAGCCCGATCATCAACGCCAGAAGCACGAGCTCGGCATGCAGGACGGCCGGCTTCGCTTCGGCGAGGTCCAGCCCGGCGAGAGGCGCGAGGGCATAGGCGATGAGAGGCGGATAGATGAAGGGGTAGAGATTGCGCTCGTATCGCAGCGCCTGCGCCTCTTCCTCCCAGAGCGGGTTGTCCACCATCAGGCGCCCGGGGGCGCGCGTATAGAGCGCCGAGGCGTCGCCCCGATCGACGATCCGCCCGGCAATCGCCACGGTGATCCAGTCGCCGCCCCGGTACGTCCAGTCGTTATAGAGGATCGGGGCCACGATCAGCCACGCTCCCAGGAGCGCCAGCAGGACGATGAGGCGTGTGGAGGGTCGGGCGAGGCCGGCTGAGGTCATGCGCGTGGACAGGCTGGCCAGGGGACGGGCGGGGGCGGCCCGCATATTCGCCGCCCTCGGTTGTATTTTGGTTAAATCCTTTACATGCCCGCCGCAAATCGTTCCGCCGAATTTCGCTCGGAAGGGCGGCGGGTGTTGCGCGGGGGCCGCGCCGCCGTCAGGCCTTGTGGTACTCGCGGAACCAGGCGACGAATCTGGGAATGCCCTCGTCGATTGAGGTCTTGGGCTCGAACCCCAGATCGCGGCGGGAATCCTCGATCTCGGCATAGGTCTCGGGAACGTCGCCCGGCTGCATCGGCGCGTATTGGATCTCCGCCTTGCGCCCGCAAGCCTCCTCGATCAGCGCAACGAAGCGGGTCAACGGCTCCGGGCGGTGGTTGCCGAGGTTGTAGAGCCGGTGCGGGGCGCCGGTCTCATCCGGGCTGGGAGCGAGCGCGAGCGCCGCGAGCACCCCTGAGACGATGTCGTCGATATAGGTGAAGTCGCGCTTCATCTCGCCATTGTTGAAGAGCGTGATCGGCCGCCCCTCGAGGATCGCCTTGGTGAAGAGATAGGCGGACATGTCCGGGCGGCCCCAAGGTCCGTAGACGGTGAAGAAGCGCAGGCCCGTCGCCGGCAGATTGAACAGCGCCGCGTAGCTTCTGGCGATCATCTCGCCCGAGCGCTTGGTCGCGCCGTAGAGGGACCGCGGCCGGTCCGCCCGATCGTCCAGCGCGAAGGGCAGGCGGGTCGAATCGCCATAGACCGAGGAGGAGCTGGCATAGACGAGATGCCGCAATTTCGGGGCGGCGCGCGCCGCCTCGAAAATCGTGACCTGGCCAAGGAGATTGGCGTGCACATAGGCATAGGGGTTGATCAGCGAGTAGCGGACCCCGGCCTGGGCCGCCAGATGCACGATCCGATCGATTGTCGGGTGGCGCGCGAAAATCGCGGCGAGCGCCTGGCGGTCGGCCACGTCCGCCTTCTGGAAGGTGAATTCCGGCCGCTGCTCCAGGATCGCGCGTCGGCGTTCCTTGAGCGCCACGTCGTAGTAATCGTTGAGGTCGTCCAGGCCGACGACCTCCTCGTCCCGGTCGAGCAAGGCCCGGCAGAGGTGGAATCCGATGAAACCGGCGGCGCCGGTGACGAGAATGGACATGACGGGTCGGGGACCGGTTGCGTGGTTTCTTGATGCCGGCCCCTAGACTAGGGAGGAACGACGGCCGGCGCGAGCCTGAGTTGGAGGGAGCCCGCCGGCGACCGCAAGGCTTTCAAGGAATTGCCGAGGACGGGACAGAATTCGATCCCGGCTCGGGACCCAGGCCGCCGTTGATTGCGTTTTTTCCGCAAAGCCGACCGGCGAATTGAAGGGGCGTGCCGGCGGCATTAGCTTGACCCTGGAGGAACCGCTACAGTCGAAGCCGAGGCCCCGGAGCACCCAAGATGGCGCTGGCAGCCGTCACTCTCGACGACAAATACGCGTTGGAATCGGGCCGCGTCTACCTGACCGGGACGCAGGCGTTGGTGCGCCTGCCCATGATGCAGCGGCAGCGCGACCTCGCGGCCGGCCTCAATACGGCGGGCTTCATCTCCGGCTATCGCGGTTCGCCCTTGGGCGGCCTCGACCAGGCCTTCTGGCGCGCCAAGAGGTTCGTGCAGACGAACCACCTGCATTTCCTGCCCGGCGTCAACGAGGACCTGGCCGCGACCTCCGTCTGGGGCAGCCAGCAGGTCAATCTCTTCCCCGGCGCCAAATACGACGGCGTCTTCGCCATGTGGTACGGCAAGGGACCCGGCGTCGACCGCTCGGGCGACGTCCTGAAGCATGGCAACTCGGCCGGCTCCTCGCGGCACGGCGGGGTGCTGCTCCTGGCGGGCGACGACCACACTTGCAAGAGCTCGACCCTCGCCCATCAGAGCGAATACGCCTTCATGGACGCGCTCATCCCGGTGCTCAATCCGGCGGGGGTGCAGGAGTTCCTCGATCTCGGCCTCTATGGCTGGGCCATGAGCCGCTATTCGGGGTGCTGGGTCGCCTTCAAGACCGTGGCCGAGACGGTGGACAGCTCGGCCTCCGTTCATGTGGATCCTCACCGGGTCCAGATCGCGCTGCCCACGGATTTCGAGATTCCGCCGGGCGGGCTCAACATCCGCTGGCCCGACCCGCCGCTGGAGCAGGAAAAGCGGCTCCACAAGTACAAGCTCTACGCCGCGCTCGCCTTTGCGCGCGCGAACAAGCTCGACCAGGTGGTGATCGACGGGCCCCGGCGCCGCTTCGGCATCGTCACCGCCGGCAAGTCCTATCTGGATGTGCGCCAGGCGCTGGACGACCTCGGCATCGACGACGCGCTGGCCGCGGAGATCGGCCTCACCCTTTACAAGGTGGCGATGACCTGGCCCTTGGAGCGCGAGGGCGTTCGGCATTTCGCCGAGGGTCTCGAGGAGATCCTCGTCGTCGAGGAGAAGCGCGCGGTCATCGAGAATCAGCTCAAGGAGCAGCTCTACAATTGGCGCGAGGACGTCCGGCCGCGGGTCATCGGCAAGTTCGATGAGAACCGCGAGTGGATCCTGCCCTCGACCGACGAGCTGACCCCGGCGCGCATCGCCCGGGTCATCGCCGCGCGAATCCGGCGCTTCTACACATCCGAGCGGATCGAGGAGCGGTTGCAGTTCCTGGCCGAGAAGGAGAAGGCGCTCGCCGCCAGTCCGGTGACGGTCAAGC
>DATIDB010000053.1:0-16247 GCA_035456545.1 Alphaproteobacteria bacterium
GCCGGCCACGCGGGTCGCCTTCTCTTTCGCCTGCTCGTAGATGGAGCCGGGCGTCACGCCCTGCTCTTCCGCTTCGGCCATCGCGGCGGCACCAGCGCTCAGCGCCACCTCCTTCGCTTTCTCCCACTGCTCGCGGGCATACTCGCCAGCCCGGTTCTGAAGCTGGTCGCGGCTCGGCCCGAAGTAGCGGTTTTCGATCCGGCTGGTCGGCAGCGTGGCGCCCAGCACCGCGCCCAACGCGACCGCCACCGCGCCGACCACCAGGGGCTGCTCCTCCAGCATGTGCTCGAAGCCGGTGCGGGCCCGCTCGACCTGATGGCGCGCGGCAGAACCGACATGGCTCAACTGCTCGCGGCCGCCTTCGAGATACCCGCCGCCCTGGCTCTCATGCGAGCCGCGCCGGTGGAACAGATTCCAGCCGCTGCGCCGGGGCTGGTCCCAACTGCCGCTCATGGCATTGTCTCCTTCGCGATGGACTATGGATCGGTCGATGGGTTCGATGCGCGTCTTCGCCGGATGATCGGGCCTCGACGCGTCTCGCAGGTGATAGGGCTGATGCGCCTGGCGTGCGCGCCGCGATCGCAAAGGACGCGCATCGGCCTTGTCGCCGCGCTCGGCGAAGAGGAGCCAGGCGAGGCCCGCCGCGAACATCGCCGACGGCACCGGGTGCTTGCGCACCGTACGGCCCAGATTGTTTGCGAAGGCCGCCGGTCCGTCGCGCATGCGCTCGAGCGCCTGGTCGATCAGCCGGTTTGGCGAGAGGCGATGCCCGATCTGGCTGATGGTCTGGTCCATTTGGCTGCGGATGCGGTCGATGTCGCGCTCCAGCTCCGCAGAGCTGCGGTCCTCGCCGTTGCCGACCGGAGCAACCGGCCCCGGCGGGTCGCGGTCCAGGCTCATCGCACCTTCTCCCGGGCCCAGGCCGCGTCCTCCTTGATGGTGGCGACGGTCCGCCGCGGCACCAGATTGCGCGGGCGGACGTCGCTCTTGCCCTTCAGGAGGAGGGCCACGCCGATCGCGGCGACCACCACGCCCACGATCAGCGGCGGCAACCAGGGCATGCTCGCCCACCAGTCGAAGGCCTGGCCCAGGCCGAGAGCGGCGGCGAACAGCAGGACGAGGAAGGCCGCATAGAGCAGAAGCCCGCCTGCGATCAGCATCGCCAGGCCGTTGGCGAACTGCCCGGCCCGCTCGATGATCTCCGTCTTGGCGAGCTGCACCTCGGTGCGAACGAGCGCCGAGGTCTCTCTCGCCAGATCCGAGAACAGCGTGCCGATCGGGCGTTCCTCACGTCCCTGGGGCATTGCGTCCCTCCTTGCGGCCGGTACCGACGCCGGCGGACGCGCCGGTGGACCCGACCGCGCCGCCCGGCCGGCTGGCCCCCGTGTAGCCCTCGCGAATCTCCTGTCGCGCCTGCCCCTCCGATCCGCCCATCCGTCCGGCCGGCGTTTCAGACGCGCCGGACCAGGTCCGGTCGGCGCTGGAGGTCATCCCCTCCTGGTAACCGCGCCGGCGGGCCGAACTCTCCGACGACGAGCCGGCGAAGTCATCGTAGTCGCCCTCGAAGCCATGGCGCTCCGCCTCGCGCCGCTCGGAGGAGCTCTTCAGGAAGCGGGCGAGCAGGAATCCGACCGCGACGCCGGCGCCGATGAAGACGGCTGGCTGCCTTCGCGCGAAATCCTCCGCCTCGCCCATGAGCGAGGACACGTCGCGGTTCCGCACCGCGTCGGAGAACCGCTCCAGCCCGTCGGCCGCTCGATGAATGTAATCGGCCACCATCGCGTTGCCTTGCTCGTCGAACTGCTGAGCGGCGTTGCGGGCGGCGTCGGCCACGCCGCCGACATTGTCGGCCAGCAGCGCCTTGCGCTCCTCGAGATAGGACAGTGTGCGTCCGCGGGCGGCTTGCGTCAGCCGCCCGGCCTCGGACTTCGCCTGTTCGAGGGCGGAGCCCTGCTCCCGTCCCGTGCCTTGCGAGGGCGACCCGATATCGCTGCTTGCCATTTCTGTCCTCCAGCCGGCCGGCTTGCCAAATCTGGCAAATAAACATGAGCCTTTCGGTCCGGTTGCCGCGCCGCGCACGTCAATCGGACGCTTCGTCCTCGCTCTTGAGCCGGTTCCGCCCGCGCGTGGCGACGGCTGCGACATGAGATGGGAGGTCGGGCTCCGCCAGGAGCCGTTCGAGCCTGTTCAGCGCCTCCCGATCGGCGCCGAGACGCTCGGCCTGGAGCGGGGCGTCCTCCGTTCCCGCGACGGCAAGCTGGACCTCCTCGGCGAGGGTTCGAGCCGCGTCGGCATCGGGGTCGGGGGCGCGAGGCAGCCATCCCGCCTTGCGCGCCGCCTCCGCCAGCTCCTCGGCGATGCGCTCGCGCAGGTCGGCCGCCTCGGCCAATCCAGGTCGGATCGTGGCCGCCGCGTTGTGCGCCGCCTCGCGATGGAGGCGGGCGGCCTCGCTCACCGCCAGCACGGCCTCGTCCATGGCCAGCTCCGCGTCACTCCGCAGCATCGGCCTCTCCGCTCGCCTCGACGAACGCCGCCGGCACCATCATCTCCAGGGCCCCGGGGAGAGTGCGGAACACCGCCGGCGTGTGGGTCGTCACCTCGCCGTCGGTGTTGACCGGCATCGGACGGCTGGTCTCCAACTCGATATGCCGGCCCCGCAGCAGATGGACGCCCTCGAACTCCCCGTGGCGGCCGGTTCGAAGCGCGGGGGCCAGCAGCGCCAACCGCAGCAGTCCGGCCGGGCCGATGCTGTAGAGATCCAGCATGTAGTCGTCGATCGCGGCATCTGAGGCGACGGTCAGCCCACCGCCATAATGCCGGCCGTTGCCGACCGCGATCTGGATCGAGCGAAGCTGGAGGAACCGGCCGTCGCAGCGGATGCGGACCCGGAAAGGACGGTGCTCGCGCAGCGCCTTCACCACCGTCAGGGCATAGCCGGCCGCGCCCCAGCGGCGCTTCGTCTCGGCGTCGATCATGCGGGCGACCGCGACCGAGAGGCCGATGCTCGCGACATTGAAGAAATGCTTGCCGTTCACCTCTCCCAGGTCGATCCGGTGGCGCAGACCGTTGGCCGCGACAGCGCAAGCCTCCTCCAGGGCGGAGGGGATGCCGAGCGTGCGCGCCAGGTCGTTCGCTGTCCCGAGCGGCAAGACCGCCATGGGGACCCCGATCTCAAGAACCGCGGCCGCCGCGGCGTTCATGCTGCCATCGCCGCCGCCGACGATCACGAGATCGACCCGGCAGCGATGCGCCCGGATCAGCGTCGGGATGTCCTGCGGCCGCTCGGTGGCGAAGGGTGTGACGTCCAGCCCCGCCGCGCGCAAGCATCCCACCGCCGCCGAGAGATCGGCGTCTCCCGAACGGCTCAGCCGGTTGACGAGAAGCAAGGCGCGTTTGGCCATGGATGCCGGGCTGTTGCACAGGAGCGCTCGTCCCTCAACGCGCCGCGATGGGCGGATGTTGCTTCAGCGACCGGGCCGGGCGAGCGCACGGGCGAGAATTCCCTCCACGAGATCGGGGAAGGACATGCCCCGCTGGCGCGCGGCCAGCGCCAGCTCGCCCCCGCTGGCCAGGTGCGGGTTGGGGTTGACTTCGATGACGTGGAACTCCCAGTCCTTCGAAGCGCCGTTCCCGCCGTTCTCCTTGCGCCCCGTCTTGCGCTTGCGCTCGCCTGAGGTCCTGAGCCTCATATCGACCCGTCCGTAGTCGCGCAGCTTCAGCACCCGAAAGGCCTCCACCGCCGCCTCCTGCATTGCCTTGACGACTTCTTCGGACAGGTCGTCGGGGAATAGCTCCGGCGTATTCTGGTAGATGGGGTTGTCGTCCTCCCATTTCGCCTCCGAGGAAGCGATCCGCGGCGTTCCTTCCGGAAGCTTGGAGAAATCCCATTCGAGGACCGGCAGCGGCTCGACCCGCTCCCCTTCGATGATGCCGATGTACAGCTCGCGCCCGTCGATGAACTCCTCCACGAGGGCGGGCGCCCCGAATTCGGTCTGTACATAGGAGATCCGCTCCATCAGCTCCTTCAGGTCGCGGACCACGGAGCCGGCATCGATGCCGATGGAGGCGTCCTCGTTCGAGGGCTTGACGAAAAGCGGGAATTCCAGCGCATCGGCATGATCGAGCGCGCCGGCGTGCATGACCATGAATTTCGGAGTCCTGATGCCGTGGAACTGCAGGATCTTCTTGGCGAGCGCCTTGTCCTGGGCCAGGGCCAGCCCGATCGGTGGCGCGCCGGTGTAGCGCTTGCCGAAGAGCTCGAGCAGCGCGGCGACATTCTGCTCCTGCTGGTTGACCCCGGCGATCGCCTCGCAGACGTTGAAGATCGCATCGCCGCTGTCCTTGGAAAGCGCACGGGCCAGCGCCGCCGGGTCCGCCGACGCCGCAAGCCGCCGCACCTCATGGCCCCGCTTGGCGAGCACGCGCTCGATCTCCTCCGAAACCAGGGGCTTCAGCTTCTCGCCGCGCTCCTTCGCCTCCTCCTGATGCCGGTCCTCGATGGCATCGTAGAGGATCGTGACTTTGCGCTTTTCCATGCTGCCCCGACCTATTTGATGACGAAGTCGCCCTTGTAGAGACGGTTCATGCACAGCGTCGTGGCATAGGCCACCAGCTCCAGGAGCAGGTTCTGCTCCTCCTCCGGCCGCACCCAGAGGCCGAGCAGCCTGGCCCGCTCGGCGAAGTGCTCGATGAGCCCCCGCACGATGGATTCGTTGAGGCCGGTCCAGTAGCTGATATTCGCGACCAGCTCGCGCCGATAGCGGACGAGAAACCGGTCGGCCGGCTCCCAGCCCGCGCCCTCGAGCGCCGGTCCGCGCTCGAAGAGATCCTTCAGGTCGCCGTCGAAATAGGCGGGCACCTCGACGCGGGGATGGTCGAAGCGCCGATAATGCTCGGCGAGCGAGGTGCCGAGCTCGCGCCCGGGGACGAATCCTTCCGGCGTCACCGGCGGAGGGACACGGCCCAGCTCCTTCACGATGCCGTCGACATAGAGAAGCTTCCGGCAGCAGCCCCAGCCGGCGTAAGCCTCGCGCCAGCCGCTCGCCGGATCGAGCCAGACCGCGAAGGTCTCGGCGAAATCCTCGTCCGGATGCTTCTGCGCATACCAGCCCGGGAGGTAGCGGACGAAGTTGCGGCTGAACGGATTGGGCTCGTACTCCTCGCGATAGGGGCGCGAATACGGCCCGAACAGCTCGTGCCACTCCTCGGTCTCGTAGAGGCGGTAGGCGTAGTTGAAGGCGTGCCCCGCCTCATGGCGCAGATAGCTGAGGATCTCCTCCTCGCTCTCGGCCTCGACGCCCTCCATCAGCTCGTCCTCGAGGCGGCGCAGCCGCTCGTCGGCCAGATAAAAAGGAATGCCGATGACGGGGACGCCCTCCGGGCAGCCCCATTCGTCCGAGAGGTGGACCGGGGGCTTCAGGGAGATCCCGGCCCCGTCAAGCTCGCGATAGAGCTGCTCGATCAGCGGCTGGAGCCGGGTGCCCTCGATCGTGAGCCCGAGCTCGTCGATCTTGCGCTGAAGCAGCGCCTCGCGTTCCTCGGACCAGCCGCTTCGCGCGGATTCGCTGAAGTTTTGGGAGGGGGCGGGCATCGTCCCCATCAACGCCCGCCACCCGAGCGCGGTTCAGGAGGGGCGGGTTGGCGCCGGCCTCGACTCCTCGCCGCCCGTTATCGCGCTCTCGCGCCATAGGCGCGTCATGGTCTCTTCGGTGAACCGTCCGGGACGGCTGTAGACGCCCAGCCGCTCCAGGAGGGTGAACAAGGCGGTGAGCAGGACCGCCCAGCCTATGACCTCAAGCACCAGGCCTGTCAGCATGATCCTTCCCGCATCAAGGGCCGGACCTTTTTCCGGCCGCTTGGCGATCATGCTTCGTTAAGGCTAACGAGTGGTTAACGCCGCCCCTCCCCGGCCCGCGATTTCCGGCGCGCCACCGCGTCTGCGAGGATGCACATGATCTCGAACATGAAGGTGGCGCCGACGAGGGCGGTGTTGCCGCTGGGGTCGAAAGGCGGCGAGACCTCGACGACGTCCCCGCCGACGAGGTTCAGCCCCTGGAGCCCCCGGACAATATGCTGCGCCTCGCGGGTGGTGAGCCCGCCGATCTCCGGCGTGCCGGTGCCCGGCGCGAAGACCGGGTCGAGGCCGTCGACGTCGAAGCTGACATAGGTCGGGCCGTCGCCCGCCACGCGCCGCGCTTCGGCGATCGCCTTCTCCTCCCCGAGTCGGCAGAACTCCTCCATATAGATGACGCGCATGCCCGAGCGCTCTGCGAAATCCATGTCGCCCGCCCCGTAGATCGAGCCGCGAATGCCGATCTGCACGGTCCGCTTGGGATCGAGCAGCTCCTCCTCCACCGCGCGCCGGAAGGGCGTCCCGTGGGTGTAGAGGTTGTCTCCGAAATAGCGGTCGTTGGTGTCGGAATGCGCATCGAAATGGATGAGCCCGACGGGGCGCTCGGCGGCGATCGCGCGCAGGATCGGCAGCGTGATGAGGTGATCGCCCCCCGCCGAAAGCGGGACCGCGCCCGCCGCGTGCACCTTGCGGAAGAAGCCCTCGATCCGCCCGAGCGAGTCCTTCAGGTCGATCGGATTGACCGGTGCGTCGCCCAGATCGGCGATGCGCGCGAGCTCGTAGGGGGCGATCCGGCTGACATGGTGGACCTTGCGCATGAAGCTCGACATGTTGCGGATTTCCCGAGGCCCATGCCGCGCGCCGGCGCGGTTGGTGGTGCCCCCGTCCCAGGGCACGCCGATCAGCGCGATGTCGACTCGCGCCGGGTCCGGGATGTGGGGAAGGCGCATGAAGGTCGGAATCGCGCCGAATCGGGGAACGATCGCCGCATCGACCGGCTCGGGATTGCCAGAAGCAAGGGTCATGGCCGCCTCTCGTCGGGGGTTTTGAGCATCCTAGAACGCCCCAGGCCCGAAGCGGGCCGTTTTTCAGTTGTAGCGGCGGCGGCGCTTTGCGAACCTGCGGGCCCGCAGGGGAATTTCATCCGTGCTCGCATCGATCCTGATAGCGCTCGTGCCGCTGCTGGCGCTCGGGCCGGCCTCGCTCGTGGCGCCGCGCGCGCCGGCCGCGCGGATTGCGGTCTATGGCGGGACCGCGATTCTCGCCGGCGCGATCGGCCTCATCGCCGCGGCGCATCTCGTCACGGGGTCCGCGCCGGAGGCGGCGGGGCTGCCCCTCGGCCTGCCCTGGCTCACCGCGCGTTTCCGGCTGGATGCGCTTTCCGCCTTCTTCCTGATGATCGCGAACGGCGGAGCCGCGGCCGCATCGATCTATGGGATCGGCTACGGGAAGCACGAGGCGGAGCCGGAGCGCGTGATTCCCGCCTTCCCGCTGTTCCTCGCGGCGATCGATCTCACCCTGCTCGCGGACGACGCGTTCTCGTTCCTGCTCTCCTGGGAGACGATGTCGGTCACCTCCTGGGCGCTGGTCCTGGCCACCCACCGCGAACCCGACACGCTGCGCGCCGCGCAGCTCTATCTCGTGATGGCGAGCGGCGGCACGCTCCTCCTTCTCATGGCCTTTGGGGTGCTCGCGCAGCTCGCCGGCGCCTATGATTTCGAGAGCATCCGCTCCGCGACGCCCGCTCCCGCCGCCGCGGTGCTGGCCCTCGTCCTGGCCTTTCTCGGGACCGGGTCGAAGGCGGGCCTGGTTCCGCTCCATGCGTGGCTTCCGCTCGCCCACCCGGCAGCCCCGAGCCATGTCTCGGCGCTGATGAGCGGCGTCATGACCAAGGTCGCGCTCTACGCGATGGTTCGGATCACCTTCGATCTCGTGGGCTCCGTGCCCTGGTGGTGGGGCGGGGTGATGATGGCGGTCGGCGGGATCACGGCGGTCGTCGGCGTGCTCTTCGCCATCGTCGAGCAGGACCTGAAACGGCTTCTCGCCTATTCGACGGTCGAGAATATCGGCATCGTGGTGACGGCGCTGGGCCTGGCGGCGGCCTTTCGAGACAATGGAATGCCCGAGATCGCCGGGCTGGCCTTCGCCGCCGCCCTCCTGCATGCCTTGAACCACGCCGTCTTCAAGAGCCTGCTGTTCCTCGGCGCGGGGGCGATCGCCACGGCTACCGGCGCACGCGACCTCGGGCGGCTCGGCGGCCTGATCGGGCGGATGCCGCAGACCGCCTTCGCCATGCTGGTCGGCGCGGGGGCGATCGCGGCGCTGCCGCCCCTCAACGGCTTCGTCTCCGAATGGCTACTGTTCCAGGCGGTGCTGAAAGGGCCGCTGCTGCCGCAATGGGAGCTGAAGATCGCCGCGGCGGTGATCGCGGCGCTCCTCGCCCTGGCCGCGGCGCTGGCGGCGACCTGTTTCGTGCGCGCCTTCGGGATCGCCTTCCTCGGGCGGCCGCGCTCCCCCGAAGCGGCGGCGGCGAGCGAGGTCGAGCCCTCGATGCGCTGGACGCTCCTCGTCCTGGCGGGGCTGTGCCTGGCCTTGGGAATCCTGCCGATGCTGGGCCTGATGCCGATGACGCGCCTCGGCGAGGCGGTGATCGGCGCGGCCGCGGTTCCGCCCGAGGCCCGCTCCTGGATCTGGCTGACGCCGCCGGCGGCGGGCGGCAATTCCTATGGCGGCATCGTGGTGCTGATCGTCATCACCGTATTCGCCGTGATGACCCGCATCGGCATTCACAGCCTCGCCTCCCACCGCCTCAGGCGCGCCAAGCCCTGGGCCTGCGGCTTCGATGCGCCTGTGCACGCCGCGCAATACAGCGCCTCCAGCTTCGCGCAGCCGGTGCGCCGCGTTTTCGCCGGACTGGTCCGGGCCGAGGAGCGCGTGGACATGCCGGAGCCCGGCGACCTCCGGCCCGCGCACTTCGCCGCCTCCTGGCGCGACGCGAGCTGGGACTTCTTCTACAACCCCATCGGCGCGGCGGTCGGCTGGCTTTCCTTGACCTTGAACCAGCTCCAGTTCCTGACCATCCGCAAGTACCTCTCGCTGATGTTCGCCGCGCTGGTCGGCCTGCTCTTCCTCGTGGCGGTGACGCAATGACGGCGCTCGCCTTGCAGCTCCTGCAGATGGTGCTCGTGCTGGCCGCCGCGCCGCTGCTGACGGGCGTCGTCCGCAAGGTCAAGGCGCGGCTGGTCGGACGGCGCGGCCCCTCGCCCCTTCAGCCCTATCGCGACCTGCTGCGGCTCCTGCGCAAGGAAGCGGTGGTGGCGGAGAACGCGTCTTGGCTGTTCCGGGTGGCGCCCTACCTGGTCTTCGCGGCGCTCTGGCTCGCCGCTTCGCTCGTCCCGACCTTCACGACGGGGCTCCTGCTGCAGCCGACCGCCGATCTCATTGCGCTCGTCGCGCTGCTCGCCAGCGCCCGGTTCATGACCGCGCTCGCCGGGCTCGACATCGGCACAAGCTTCGGCGGCATCGGCTCCTCGCGCGACATGATGATCGCCAGCCTCGCCGAGCCGGCGATGCTGCTGGTGATCTTCACCGTCTCGATCGTCGCCGGCTCGACGGCTTTGGCGTCGGTCGCCGATTACATGCGCGAGGCGGAGGTGGGCTTGCGCGTCTCGCTGGCCATGGCGCTGGTGGCGCTGATCATGGTGGCGCTGGCGGAGAACGCGCGCATTCCGGTCGACAACCCGGCGACGCATCTGGAGCTGACCATGGTGCACGAGGCCATGGTGCTCGAATACTCCGGGCGGCACCTGGCGCTGATCGAGGCCGCCGCGATGCTGAAGCTGCTGTTCTACATCTCCCTCATCGCCTGCATCTTCGCGCCCTGGGGGTTGGCGGCGCCGGGAGAAGGCGCGGCCGTGGCGGCGTTCGCCCTCACCGCCTGGAGCGCGAAGCTCCTGCTCGGCGCGATCGCGCTGGCGGTGCTGGAGACCAGCATCGCCAAAATGCGTGTGTTCCGGGTCAGCGAGTTCCTGGGCGGCGCGCTGCTGCTCGGCCTCCTGGCGGTGATCTTCCTCTATGTGTCGCGCGGGATCTGACGCATGAAGGACCTCTATTTCGACACGGCGCATATGCTGGGGGCGGCCGTGCTGCTGCTCAGCTTCGCGCTTCTGTTCCAGCGCCGGCTCTCCGGCGTCATCAACACCTTCGCCGCGCAGGCCGTGGTCCTCGCGATGGCCGCCGCCTGGCAGGGCTTCGTGCAGGGGGCGCCCCACTTGTACATAACGGCGCTGGTGGCCCTGGTCTTCAAGGCGGTCGCGATCCCGGTGGCGCTGCATCGGATCGTGCGCCTCCTGATGATCCACCGCACGGTGGAGACGGCGCTCTCGATCGGGCTCACCATGGTGGTCGGAGTGGCGCTGGTCACGCTCGCGATTCTCCTGGTGCTCCCCGTGACCTCGGATTCCGCGGCGCTGACGCGCGAGAACCTGGCCCTGGCGCTCTCGGTGGTCCTGCTCGGGCTTCTCACGATGATCACCCGCCGCAACGCGGTCACGCAGGTGATCGGCTTCATGTCGCTGGAGAACGGGCTGATCCTCGCCGCGGTCGGCGTCAGCGGCATGCCGCTGGTCGTGGAGATGAGCGTCGCCTTCGCGGTGATGGTCGCCTTCATCATCTTCGGCATCTTCTTCTTCCAGATCCGCGAGCGCTTCGACACGCTCGACCTGCATTATCTGGAATCCTTCCGGGGCGAGCGCTCGTGAACGCCGTCTGGGTGGTCCTCGGCATTCCCGCGGCCGCCGCCGCGCTGCTCGCGCTGGTGCCGAATCACGCAGCGGCCGGGCGGCTGAACGCGCTCGCCTCCGGCCTGACCTTCGCCACCAGCCTCACGCTCTTCGCCGACCGGCCGGAGACGACGCATCTCCTCATCATCGACGATTTCAACATCTATCTCGTCGCGCTCACCGCTTTCGTGTCGTTCACGACGAGCCTGTTCAGCGCCAGCTACATCCATCACGAGGTGGAGATCGGCCGGCTGAAGGCGGCCAATCTGCGGCTCTATCACAGCATGTACCAGGCCTTCTCCTTCACCATGCTGCTGGCGCTGACCGCCAACAACCTCGGGCTGATGTGGGTCGCGGTCGAAGGCGCGACGCTGACCACCGTGCTGATGGTCTCCCTCTACCGCACGCACGAGGCCATCGAGGCGGCGTGGAAGTACTTCATCCTCTGCGGGGTCGGCATCGCGCTCGCGCTGTTCGGCACGATCCTCGTCTATCTCACCGCGCAACCGAGCATGGGCGAGGGCATGGCGGCGATGACCTGGTCGGAGCTCCTGCCGCGCGCGCATGAGTTCCGCCCGCAGCTCCTCAACCTCGCTTTCGTGTTCCTGCTCATCGGCTACGGCACCAAGGTCGGGCTCGCGCCCCTGCATGCCTGGCTGCCCGATGCGCATGCCGAAGGCCCGACGCCGATCTCGGCGGTCCTCTCCGGCCTGCTGCTCAACGTCGCGCTCTATGCGGTGCTGCGCTTCAAGATCCTGATGGCGGCCAACGCCGAGGCGATCGCGCCCGGCCGGTTGATGATCGCAATGGGCCTCAGCTCGCTCATTTTCGCGGCTCTGATGCTTTATCGACGGCGCGACATCAAGCGCCTCTTCGCCTATTCCTCGATCGAGCATATGGGGATCATCACCTTCGCCTTCGGCATGGGCGGGCCGCTGGCGAATTTCGCGGGCCTCCTGCACATGACCATGCACAGCCTGACCAAATCCGCGATCTTCTTCGCCGTCGGCCACATCGCCCAGGCCAAGGGCACGCAGAAGATCGCCGATCTGCGCGGGCTCACCGCGACCCACCCCGCGCTCGGCTGGGGTCTCATCCTCGGCGTCCTGGCGATCGCCGGGCTGCCGCCGTTCGGCATCTTCATGAGCGAGTTCCTGGTGGTCACCTCGACCTTCGCGCGGACGTCGTTCTATAGCCTTCTGGCGATTCCGCTGGCGATCGGGCTGCTCCTCGCCTTCGGCGCGCTCATCTTGCGCCTGCAGGGCATCGCATTCGGCGAGCCGGACGGTCCGGGCAAGCCGGTTTCCGCTTCGCTTCTGCCGATGTATCTGCATCTGGCACTGGTGCTGGCGGCGGGGCTCTATCTTCCGGCGCCGCTGGTCGAATGGTTCCAGACGGTCGCAAGGCAGCTCGGGTGATGGCAGAGGATGCGCCCTTCGCGTTGACCGAGTTCCTCGCCCGCTCGGGAGAGCCCGGGAGCCATCGGCCCTGGCCGCGCGTCGAGCTGGACCGCGACCAATGGCTCGGCCTGCGCGATCTCCTGCCGACGGTCGACTGGTCCTTGCTCGCGCTTTGGGCCGATGAGACCGCCGTGCACGCCGCTTTGCGCGACGAGACGGAGGGAGCGATCGGCCTCGTCTCCCTCTCCTGCCCCGGCGGCCGCTTCCCGAGCCTCGGCAGGGTCCGCCCCGGCGCGCAACGCATGGAGCGCTGGGTGAAGGACCTGACCGGCCTCGCGCCCGAGGACGCGGCGGACGACCGTCCGTGGCTCGACCATGGCGCCTGGACGCTGGAGCCGCCGCTCGCGCCGGCGGCGATGAAACATGCGGGACCACGGGAGCCCGCGCCCTATGCCTTTTTGGCCGCAGAGGGTCCCGGTCTACACCAGATTCCCGTGGGTCCGGTCCATGCCGGGATCATCGAGCCCGGACATTTCCGCTTCACCGCGAATGGGGAAACCGTGGTGCGGCTGGAGGAGCGGCTAGGCTATGTCCACAAGGGCACGCAGTGGCTGATGCGCGGAAGGACCCCGGCCGAGGCCGCGCGGCTCGCGGCGCGCATCTCAGGCGACAGCACGGTCGCCCATGGCCTCGCCTTCGCCCGAGCCGTCGAGGCGGCGCTCGGGGCCGAGGCTCCGCCGCGCGCGATCTGGCTGCGCGCGCTCATGGGGGAAATGGAGCGGATCGCCAACCACCTCGGCGATGTCGGCGCGATCTGCAACGACGCCTCCTTCGCGCTGATCCACGCCGAATGCGGCTATTTGCGCGAGCGCATGCTGCAAGCGGCGCAGCTCGGTTTCGGTCACCGGCTGATGATGGACCGCGTCGTGCCGGGCGGGGTCGCCTCTGACCTCGCCGAGCCCGGCCGCGCCGCGCTGGCCGCGCTGATCCCGGAGCTGCGCCGCGCCTTCGAGCGCGTCGTTCGTATCTATGACGGCAAGGCCTCGCTCCTGGACCGCACGGTCGGCACGGGAGTGACCCTGCCCGCGCTGGTCCATCGCTTCGCGGCGGGCGGATATGTCGGGCGCGCCGCCGGCCGGACGGTCGATATCCGCCTCAGTCCCGGCTACCCGCCCTATGGCGACCTCGATTTCGAGGTCCCGGCGCTGCCCGAGGGCGATGTGAACGCGCGGGTCTGGATCCGCATCCGCGAGATCGAGCAGAGCCTGCGGCTGGTCGAACAGATCCTGATGCGCTTGCCCGAGGGTCCCATCCTCGCACCCCTCCCCCATGCTTCCGGCGAAGGATCGGCGATGGTCGAAGGGTTCCGCGGCGACATCTTCACCTGGGTGCGCCTCGATGGCGCGGGCCGGATCGCCGCGTGCTGGCCGCGCGATCCCTCCTGGCTGCAATGGCCGCTCCTGGAAGCCGCGATCGAGGGCAACATCGTCGCGGATTTCCCGCTCTGCAATAAGAGCGTCAACGGCTCCTATTCCGGACACGACCTCTGATGCCGATCGCCCCGCTCTTCGCCCGCCTGCTCGCCCGCCCGCGCACCATCGCGGGACCGTCGCCCGACGCCGACGCGCTGGCCGCCCTCGGCGAGCGGATGCGGCAGGCGGCGCAAGGCCGGCTGGGCCGCAGCCTCGCCATCCGCGAGGTCGATGCCGGGTCCTGCAACGGCTGCGAATTGGAGATCCACGCCCTCAACAACGTGGTCTACGACATCGAGCGCTTCGGGCTGCGCTTCGTCGCCTCGCCGCGGCACGCCGACGTGCTGCTGGTGACGGGCCCGGTCACGACGAACATGCGCCGCGCGCTCCTCGACACATATGAGGCGACGCCCGCGCCGAAATGGGTGGTGGCCGCGGGCGACTGCGCCGATCATTGCGGGGTCTTCGCCGGAAGCTACGCGGTGGCGGGACCTTTGTCCTCGATCCTCACGGTCGATCTGACGATCCGCGGCTGCCCGCCCACGCCGATGCAGCTTCTGGAGGGCTTGGCGGCGCTGATCGAGGCCTCGGCGAGGACCTGAGGACTCAGCCCTGGGGCTGCGGCTCCTCGCCTTGAAGCTCCTGCGCCGGCTCCTGGGCTTGAGGCTGCGCCTCCCCCTCCGGCTGCGCGCCGACGATCGAGGCCGCCACCGGTCCCGGCGCCTTGAAGGCCAGCCCCAAGGTGAGATGGCCACCCTGCCGCTCCAGCACCACTTGGCTCGGCTCGACCGTCAGGAGCTGCCAGCCGGCAACCTCCTGGCCCGCTTCGGCCTTGGTGGCGGGAGCGCCTTCGCCGGTGCGGATCAGGGCGATGCTGCGGCCGAGGCCCGACACCACGCCCAGGAGCGTGAGCCCGGTCGTTCCCGAGGACGCCGCCGCGGGAGCGGTCTCCGAGAGCGGACGGCGCGACGGCGAGAACAGCGGACGCTCGAGGATGACTGCGTAGGTCTCTTCCTCCCGCATGTCGAAGACCGGCGCCTCCGGAACCGGCGGCACCACCGCATCGGCGGAGGACAGCGCGGCGTTCGCAGTGCCGTCGCCGACAATCGTGCGGTAGCTCAGGACCGGAAAGGCCAAGGCTGGGACAAGTAGCAGAAGCGCGGGTTTGAACATGGGGAGGAATCTCCCAAGTGTTAGTGCATTGACTGCAAGTTTCACCTCCTTAGGATTAAGGCGGTGTTAAAAGAAAAAATCGGCATTCACCACAAATGTTACCTAAGCGACTTGGCTGCTATTCATGAATGATTTACGCATCGGAACCTCCGGCTGGCATTACCAGCATTGGCGCGGGACCTTTTATCCCGCCGGAGAGCCGCCGAGCCTCGCCCGCTACGCCGAACGCTTCGACACGGTGGAGATCAACAACAGCTTCTACCGGCTGCCTTCGGCGGAGACCTTCGCCGCCTGGCGCGAAGCGACCCCGCCGGGATTTCTCTTCGCGGTGAAGGCGAGCCGGTTCATCACCCATATGAAGAAGCTGACCGACCCGGAGGGCAGCTTCGAGAAGTTCTTCGCCGCCGTCGTCCATCTCGGCCCGAAGCTGGGGCCGATTCTCTTCCAGCTCCCGCCGAGATGGCGTTGCAATGCGCAGCGGCTCGCGGCGTTCCTCGAGACGATCGCGCCCAGGCGCTTGCGCTGCGCGTTCGAATTCCGCAACGAGACATGGTTCGCTCCGGAAGTTCAGGCGCTCCTCGTCCGCCACAACGCCGCCTTCTGCATCTACGACATCGCGCAGCGACGCTCGCCGCAGGCGGCGACAGCGGATTTCGTCTATCTGCGCTTGCATGGACCGGAAGCGGCGGCCTATGCGGGCTCCTATGGCGATGCGGCGCTCGCCGGATGGGCCAGGCGGATCAAGGCCTGGCTGGCCGAGGGGCGGGATGTGTATTGCTATTTCGACAACGACCAGAAGGCCTATGCCGCCGCCGATGCGTTGAGATTGAAGGAGAAGCTGGCCGCGCCGGCGCGCGCGCAACGCGCCCGGCGCAAGACGCGTTGACGGCAGGGTTCAGGAGACCGGGCGAACTCGGGAATGCAGTTCATAGCGTTGGCCACCGACTACGACGGAACGCTCGCGACCGACGGGCGCGTCTTTCCCGAGACGATCGAGGCGCTGGAGCGACTGCGGCGCTCCGGGCGCAAGCTGGTCATGGTGACCGGACGGGAGCTGCCCGATCTGCAATCGATCTTCGACGGGCTCGAACTCTTCGAGCGGGTGGTGGCCGAGAACGGGGGGCTCCTCTACCGACCCGAGACACGCGAATCGCTCCCGCTCGGCGAGCCTCCTCCGCCGGAATTCATCGCGCGCCTGCGCGCGGCGAACATCCCGCTTTCGCTCGGCCAGTCCATCGTCGCCACGGTCGAGCCGCATGAGGGCGTGGTGCTCGACGCGATCCGCGACCTCGGGCTCGAATTGCAGATCATCTTCAACAAGGGCGCGGTGATGGTCCTGCCGGCCGGCGTCAACAAGGCGAGCGGGCTGACAGCGGGGCTGGACGAGCTCGGCCTCTCCCCCCACAACGTCGCCGGCGTCGGCGATGCGGAGAACGACCACGCCTTCCTGCGCCTCTGCGGCGCGTCCGCGGCCGTCGCCAACGCCCTTCCCAGCGTGAAGGATGAATGCGACCTGGTCACGCGCGGCGCTCGCGGCGCGGGCGTCGCCGAGCTGATCGATCGAATCCTC
>DATIDB010000054.1:0-10500 GCA_035456545.1 Alphaproteobacteria bacterium
CGTAGCCGCGCCGCCCCTATCCGCCGACCCAGCCGAAGCCGGGCCGTGGCGGCCATTCGCCGAGGAGGCGATTTCCGGCCTGGTCGCATCCGGCAAGACCGTTCTCGTCGATGTCACGGCTGATTGGTGCCTGACCTGTCAAGTGAACAAGGCCCTCGTCCTGGACAGCGCGGAGATCCGCCCGCTTCTGGCGGCGGAGACGACGGTGGCAATGAGGGCCGACTGGACCCGCCCCGACCCGGCTATCGCCGCCTACCTCGCCGGCTTCGGCCGCTACGGCATTCCCTTCGACGTCGTCTATGGGCCGAAGGCGCCTCAGGGCATTCCGCTGCCCGAGGTCCTCACCAGGGAGGCCGTGCGCAAGGCGCTGGCGGCCGCGGGGCCGTGACGGACGCCTATCCTTGCCCGCTTGGCGCGGGCTATGCTCGACCCCGAATTTCCGCGAAAGGCCGGCTCATCGCCGGCCCTCCAACCAAGACGGGAGACCGGGAATGACCATCAAAGTCGGCGACAAGATCCCCTCGGCGAAGCTGCGCGTGATGAGTTCAGAAGGGCCCAAGGAAGTGACGACCGACGAGCTCTTCAAGGGCAAGAAGGTCGTGCTCTTCGCGCTGCCCGGCGCCTTCACGCCGACCTGCTCGGCCAAGCACCTGCCGGGATTCGTCCAGCATGCCGACACCCTCCACAAGAAGGGCGTCGATGCGATCGCGTGCCTGTCCGTCAACGACGCCTACGTCATGGGCGCCTGGGGCAAGGACCAGAAGGTCGGCGACAAGGTGATGATGCTGGCCGACGGCAACGCCGAGTTCACCCGCGCGGTCGGGCTTGAAAACGATTCCTCGGGATACGGCATGGGCGTGCGCTCCAAGCGCTATGCCATGGTCGTCGAGAACGGCGTGGTCAAGGCACTCCAGGTCGAAAAGCCCGGCAGCTTCGAGGTCTCCAGCGCCGAAGCGATCATGAAGGCGCTGTAGGGTCCAGAAGTCAGAAGACAGAAGTCAGAAGTCAGAATCTCAGCGGGCCCGCTTAACCTCTCCCTCCCCCCTTGCGGGGGAGGGTTGGGGTGGGCGATGCTGATTCGGCGAGCATGTTCTTGATCGCCAATCTCGCGAGCGCGTCGGCCCGCGTGTTCTCCGGATGGCCGGCATGGCCGCGCACCCATTCGAAGGAGACGCGGTGACGCTCGAGCGCGTTCTCCAGGCGCTGCCACAGATCGGAATTCTTCACCGGCTTCTTGTCGGCCGTGCGCCACCCGTTGCGCTTCCAGGCATGGATCCACCGGGTGATTCCGTCCTTCAGGTAAAGGCTGTCGGTCGACAGGCACACGGTCGAAGGCCGCCTCAGCGCCTCCAGCCCGATGATCGCCGCCATCAGCTCCATCCGGTTGTTCGTGGTCATCGGCTCGGCGCCGGACAGCTCCTTTTCCTTGCCCCGCCAGCGCAGGATCGCCGACCAGCCGCCCGGGCCCGGATTGCCGCGGCAGGCGCCGTCGGTGAAGATCTCCACAGCCTCCGCGCCCGAGAGCGGCTTCATGCGTCCAGGCCGTAATCGCCCGGTCCGCGCACGCCTTGATGGAAGCGCAGCTTCTGCAGGTATTCCTTGGGGTCCTTGCGCTTGACCAGCGCGCCTGCGGGCGTGTTCACCCAGTCGTAAAGCCGGGTCAGGAGAAAGCGCATCGCGCTTCCGCGCGCGAGGAGCGGCAGCGCGGCGATTTCCGAGGGGTCCAGCGGGCGCACCCGCCGATAGCCGGACAACAACAACCGGGCTTTGGTGGCGTTCAGCGCGCCGTCCTGCTCGAAACACCAGGCATTGAGGCAGATCGCCAGGTCGTAGGCGGTGAAATCGGTGCAGGCGAAATAGAAATCGATGACCCCGGAGAGCCTCTCGCCGAGGAAGAACACGTTGTCGGGAAATAGATCGGCGTGGATGACGCCGCGCGGCAGCCCCTTGGGCCAGTTCCCCTCGAGCCCCGCCAGCTCCGCCTCGATCTCGGCAGCGAGCCCCTGGAGCACCGTGTCGGCGTCGGCGCGGCACGCCTCGAAGAGCGGGCGCCACCCGGCCACCGACAGGTTGTTTGGCCGCTCCATCGGGAAATCGGCGCCGGACCGGTGCATCTGCGCCAGGGCCGCGCCGACCTCCCGGCAATGCCAGGGAAGGATGCGCCGGGGCCACATGCCTTCGAGGAAGCTGATCAGCGCCGCCGGCCGGCCGCAGAGCACGCGCAACGCCTCACCGTCGCGGGCGCGCACCGGCACCGGGCAGGGAAAGCCGCGCGCGGCCAGGTGCTGCATCAGGCCGAGGAAGAACGGCAGGTCGGTTGCCGCCACGCGCTTCTCATAGAGCGTCAGGATGTAGCGGCCCGTGCGGGTGTGGACGAGGTAGTTGGAGTTCTCCACGCCCTCGGCGATCCCTTTGCAGGAGACCACCGGCCCAAGGTCGAACTCGGCCATGAAACCCGCCAGGTCCTCGTCCGAGACCTCGGTGTAGACGGCCATGGCGGCGTCAGGCCAGAAGCGGGGGAGGCAGCTTGAAATGCACGTTTTCCTCGGCGACCGCGACCTCCTCCAGGGCGATGTCGAATCGCTCCCGCGCGGCCGCGATCACCTCCTCGACGAGGTGCTCGGGCGCCGAAGCGCCCGCGGTGAGGCCAATGACGCCGCCCTTCTCGATCTGGGTCCAATCGATTTCGGCGGCGCGCTGCACCAGATGGGCCTTGGCGGCGCCCGCGATCTGCGCCACCTCCACCAGCCGCACCGAATTGGAGGAGTTGGGCGCGCCCAGCACGATGACGAGATCGGCGCGCGCCGCAATCGCCTTCACCGCCTGCTGGCGATTGGTGGTGGCGTAGCAGATGTCGTCCCGCCGAGGGCCCTCGATCGAAGGGAACCGGCTCCTCAGCACCGCGATGATCTCCGCCGTGTCGTCGAGCGAGAGCGTGGTCTGCGTTATGTAGCCGAGGCGCTCGGGCGTCGGCGGCGCGACGCGCTCGGCGTCCTCGCGGGTCTCGATCAGGGTGATCGCCCCTTCCGGAAGCTGGCCCATGGTGCCGATCACCTCCGGATGGCCGGCATGGCCGATGAGCAGCATGTGCCGGCCGGCCTTGGCATGCCGCTCCGCCTCGCGATGGATCTTGGAGACCAGCGGGCAGGTGGCGTCCAGGTAGAACAGCTTGCGCCGCTTCGCCTCCTGCGGCACCGATTTGGGCACGCCATGGGCGGAGAAGATCACGGTGGCGTCCGCGGGCGCCGCGTCCAGTTCCTCGACGAAAACCGCCCCCTTGGCCTGAAGGTCCTCCACCACGGTGCGGTTATGCACGATCTCGTGGCGGACATAGACCGGCGGCCCGTACATCCGCAGGGCCTGCTCCACGATCTGGATGGCGCGATCCACCCCGGCGCAGAATCCGCGCGGGCGGGCGAGCAAGATGGTCAGTTTCGGCCGGCTCATGGCAGGAAAATAACAAAGATTTCCGCAGGCGTGCGGCCTTGTGATCGATAGGGCCATGACCTAAAGTCCGGCACGGTCGAATACAAGGCGGGCGGGAGGTTAGCCGCTTGCCGGTCGGGGGAAAAGGGGAGCGTTCCGGGATATGACCGAAGCCTTGGTCGCGCAGAAGGGCCCGTACGAGGTCTCCGTGCAGGCGGGCAAGACCTATTTCTGGTGCGCCTGCGGGCGATCGAAGAAGCAGCCTTTCTGCGACGGCTCCCATAAGGGCACGGGATTCGAGCCGGTGGCCTGGAAAGCGGCCGAGGCGGGCCCCGTCTGGTTCTGCGGCTGCAAGCGGACCAAGGGCCGGCCTTGTTGCGACGGCTCTCACAACGCCCTCTAACCGGTCCGAAGCGGAGACTCGCCCAGTGCATATTCCCGTGACTCTTCGGCGCCTTGCTCCGGCGCTGCCGTTGCTCCTTGCGGCCTGCTCCAGCTGGACCGAAGCCGAAAAGGCTCCGCCCTGTCCGCGCGCCGCGATCGTCGATGGCGCCGACCGGCTCGTCCGCTTCGCCGATGCGGGGCGAACCCCGCAGGACGTCGCGTTCGAGGCGCGCATCCTCGGCGTCGGCGGCGACTGCGAATTCACCGAGGAAGGGCGGCTGGTCACGGTCAACATGCAGCTTCGCCTGGAAGGCGCGCGCGGACCCGCTTTGTCCGGCAAGTCCGCCCCGCTCGGCTATTTCGTCGCGATCGTCGGCCCGGACGGGCAGGTGCTGGCGCGCGAGGAGTTCGACACCGCGATTCCGCTCGAGCGGGAGCGCGCCGTCATCACCGAGGAGTTGGAGCCGCAAATCCCGCTTCCCGAGGGCCGCCGCGCGGCCTCCTACACGGTGTTCGTCGGGATCCTGGTCAGCGAGGAGGAGCTGGCGGCCAACCGCCGGCGTTGACGGCGCGGCGATATTGCATCGCCCTATCGAGCCGCCGTTGACAATCGCCGCTCGCCCGCTAGGCTTACCCCCATAAGGCCGAAGCCTTGCACGCGGGAGAGACCGGCGAGAGCGGCGCTTGGTGCAAGCGCCCGCTGACAGCCGGAGCCGAAGGAGCAACCGCCCCGGAAACTCTCAGGCGAAAGGACCGCGCGCGAGTCGGCACTCTGGAAAGCGGACGCCCCGGATCCTCGCGGCGTCTCACCGAAGGAGTAAGTCCGCGACCGGTCCTGCCGGTCGGGGCGAATCTCTCAGGTCCCGGCGACAGAGGGGGCTATGGGGAGGTCGAGCCGCGCTTCGCGGCGCGGCGTCCCGCCCGTGGCCCTTGAGGGAGCGCCGGAGGCTCGCCCGTGACGCAGACCGAAAGCCTTAGACGCACGCCGCTCTTCGAGCTGCATCGCGAGCTCGGAGCGAAGCTGGTCCCCTTCGCCGGTTACGAGATGCCGGTGCAGTATCCGGCCGGCATCATCGCCGAGCATCTGCACACGCGCGCGGCGGCGGGCCTCTTCGACGTTTCGCATATGGGCCAGATCCGCATCGAGGCGGATGACTTCGATGCCGCCGCCGCCGCGCTGGAGCGCGTGGTCCCGGGCGACATCCGCGGGCTGGAGCCGGGCCGGATGCGCTACACCCAGTTCACCGGCGCGGCCGGCGGCATCCTCGACGATTTGATGGCGGCGCGGATGGGCGATCAGCTTCTGCTCGTCGTCAACGCCTCGCGCAAGCAGGCCGACGCCGCGCATCTGCGCGAGCATCTGGCCGGGCAGGTGGGGATCGAGGAGCTCGCCGATCGCGCGCTCCTTGCGCTGCAGGGCCCCGCCGCCGCCGCCGTCCTCGCCCGCTTCGATCGGCGCTGCGAGGCGATGGAGTTCATGAGCCTCGGCGAGCTGTCGATCGACGGGGTCCCCTGCATCGCCAGCCGGTCCGGCTATACCGGCGAGGACGGGTTCGAGATCTCCATGCCGGCGGAGGAGGCGGTCGCGGTGGCGCGGCTCCTGCTCGGCCAGGACCAGGTGAAGCCGATCGGCCTTGGCGCGCGCGATTCGCTGCGGCTCGAGGCGGGGCTCTGCCTCCATGGCCATGACATCGACGAGAGCACGACGCCCATCGAGGCGGGGCTCGCCTGGTCGATCGGCAAGCGCCGGAAAACGGAAGGCGGCTTCCTCGGCGCCGCCCCGATCCTGGAGCAGATCGCCCAAGGCGCGCCGAGGAAGCGCGTCGGCATCCTGCCCGAGGGCCGCGCGCCCGCGCGCGAGAACACCGATATCACCGACGCCAAAGGCGGCCCGATCGGCACGGTCACCAGCGGCGGCTTCGGGCCGACCGTCGGCGGGCCAATCTGCATGGGCTATGTCGACAGGATGCACGCCGCCGAGGGGACCGAGCTCGCGCTCATCGTGCGCGGAACGCCGCGGCCGGCGCGTGTCGCGCGGCTGCCCTTCGTGCCGCATCGCTACAAACGGAACTGACCGGGGAGGACAAGAACGCCATGAGCACCGTGAAGTATACCGAGGAGCATGAATGGGTTCGCCTCGACGGCGACATCGCGACCGTCGGCATCACCGACTACGCGCAGAACCAGCTCGGCGATGTGGTTTATTTGGAGCTGCCCAAGCCCGGACAGAAGGTCGAGAAGGGCAAGCAGGCGGCGGTCGTCGAATCGGTCAAGGCGGCGAGCGAGGTCTACGCGCCCGTGACCGGCGAGGTGGTCGAGGCCAATCAGGCGCTGGTCGACGAGCCGGCCACCGTCAATGCCGATCCGATGGGCCGCGGCTGGTTCATGAAGCTGCGCCTGGCCGACAAGGGCCAACTCGACGGGCTCATGGACGAAGCCGCCTACAAGAAATTCGTCGAAGGACTGCACTGATGCGATACCTGCCGCTGACGGAGGCCGACCGCCGCGCCATGCTGGCGAAGATCGGCGTGCCGTCGATCGATAGCCTCTACCGCGACGTCCCGGAGCGGGTCCGGCTGAAGCAGCCCGTCGACCTGCCGCCCCATCAGGGCGAGATCGAGGTGGAGCGCGCGATCTTGGGCATGGCGCGGAAGAATCTCGGGACCGGGCGCGCGCCGTCCTTTCTCGGCGCGGGCGCCTACCGCCATCACGTGCCGGCCTCCGTCGATCACCTGATCCAGCGTGGGGAGTTCCTAACCTCCTACACGCCCTATCAGCCGGAGGTGAGCCAGGGCACGCTCCAGGCGCTTTTCGAATTCCAGACCCAGGTCGCGCTCATAACCGGCATGGAGGTGGCGAACGCCTCCATGTATGACGGCGCGACCGCCTGCGCCGAGGCGGTGATGATGGCCGGGCGCGTCACGCGCCGCACGCGCGCGGTGCTGTCGGGCGGGCTTCATCCCCATTACCGCGCGGTCACCGCGACCCATGCGCGCTTCCTCGGCTTCGAGCTGGACTTGGCCGAGCCCGATCCGGATGGCGCGGAGGACCTGGCGGCGCGAATCGACGCGAACACCTCCTGCGTGGTCGTCCAGAACCCCGGCTTCTTCGGCCATGTGCGCGACTGGACGAAGCTCGGCGAGGCGGCCCGTGCGGCGGGCGCGCTGCTGATTGTCGTGGTCACCGAGCCGGTGAGCCTCGGCCTCGTCGCATCGCCCGGCGAGATGGGCGCGGACATCGTCGCCGCCGAGGGGCAGGGGATCGGGAACGCGCTCAGCTTCGGCGGGCCATATGTCGGCCTCTTCGCCACGCGCGAGAAGTATGTGCGGCAGATGCCGGGCCGTCTCGCCGGCGAGACCGTCGATGCATACGGCCGGCGCGGCTGGGTGCTGACGCTCTCCACGCGCGAGCAGCATATCCGCCGCGAAAAAGCGACGAGCAACATCTGTACCAATTCTGGCTTGTGCGCGCTCGCATTCACCATCCATCTGGCGCTGCTCGGCGAAGCGGGCTTCACGCGGCTGGCCGAGCTGAACCACGCCAAGGCCGTGCAGCTCGCCGAGCGCATCGCCGCGATCGGCAAGGCGGAGATCGTCTCCGACAGCTTCTTCAACGAGTTCGCGCTGCGGCTGCCCAAACCCGCGGCGGAGGTGGTCGAGGCCTTGGCCGAGCGCGGCATCCTCGGCGGGGTGCCGGTCTCGCGCTTCTATCCCGACAAGCCCGAGCTTGCGACTCTCTTGCTGGTGACCGCGACCGAGACCAACAGCGATGACGACATGGCGCGCCTGGCGGCGGCGCTGCGGGAGATTCTGTGATGGAGCGCGATCCGGTCACTGGCACCTTCACGGGCAATCGCGGCCTGCAGATCGAGGAGAAGCTGATCTTTGAGCAGGGCGAGGCCGGGCGAACCGGCGTCGATCTGCCCGCGCCGCCCAAGGTCAAGGACCGCCTGGGCGGCGCGCGCCGCAAGGGCGCCATCGGCCTGCCGGGGCTCTCCGAACCGCAGGTCGTGCGGCATTTCACGCGACTGTCGCAGAAGAATTACGCGATCGATCTCGGCCTCTATCCGCTCGGCTCCTGCACGATGAAGCACAATCCGCGCCTCAACGAGAAGCTGGCGCGGGCGGAGGGCCTCGGCGATCTCCATCCGATGCAGCCGGAGAGCACGATCCAGGGCGCGCTGGAGCTGATCGACACGCTCGCGCACTGGCTCAAGGCGCTGACCGGCATGCCGGCCGTCGCGATGTCGCCGGCGGCCGGCGCGCATGGCGAGCTCTGCGGCGTCATGGCGATTCGAGCCGCGCTCGAGGATCGCGGCGAGAAGCGCGTGCGCATTCTTGTGCCGGAATCGGCGCATGGCACGAACCCGGCGACGGCGGCGGCCTGCGGCTATGCCGTCGATCCCATTCCGGCCAATGATCGCGGCCGGGTCGATCTCGCCGCGTTCAAGGCCAAGCTCGGCTCGGACGTCGCCGGCATCATGATCACCAACCCGAACACCTGCGGACTTTTCGAGGACGAGATCCTGGAGATCGCCGACGCGATCCATGCTGCGGGCGGGTACTTCTATGCCGACGGCGCGAACTTCAACGCGATCGTCGGGCGCGTGCGGCCGGGCGATCTCGGCGTCGATTGCATGCACATCAACCTGCACAAGACCTTCTCGACGCCGCATGGCGGGGGCGGGCCGGGCTCGGGGCCGGTGGTGCTGTCCGAGGCGCTCGCGCCCTTCGCGCCTCTGCCCTATGTCGTGCACGGCAAGGACGGCTTGCGCCTCATCGAGCACGATCACGATTCGGCGGCGACCGGCAAGGCCTTCGGGCGACTGAAGGGCTTCCACGGCCAGATGGGCATGTTCATCCGCGCGCTCGCCTACATGATGAGCCATGGCTCGGACGGACTCCGGCAGGCCGCCGGCGATGCGGTGCTCAACGCCAATTACCTGATGGCGAGCCTGAAGGACGAGCTGACGCCGGCCTTCGAAGGACCCTGCATGCACGAGGCGCTGTTCGATGACCGATTCCTGAAGGACACCGGCATCACCACCCTCGACTTCGCCAAGGCGATGATCGATGAGGGCTTCCATCCGATGACCATGTACTTTCCGCTGGTCGTGCACGGGGCGTTGCTCATGGAGCCAACGGAAACGGAAAGCAAGGACGGCCTCGACCAGTTCATCGACACGGTCAAGGCGCTGGCCAGGCGCGCGAAGGCGGGCGAGGCGGCCGCCTTCCGCGATGCGCCCAAGCTGACGCCGCGCCGGCGGCTCGACGAGACCGGCGCCGCGCGCAAACCTGTCCTACGCTGGCGCCCATCGGCGCCGCAAGGGCGGGCGGCGGAGTAGGGTTCAGCAGGCTGGGTCGGCAGATTGCCTCGCCCCGCGAGCTTAGGAGATGTCGGCGAGGGGCGTCCTTCGACACGCCCGCCTCCTCATGCCGAGGTGCGAGCGTCCCTCGACGCGCCCGCCTCCTCATCCTGAGGTGCGAGCGAAGCGAGCCTCGAAGGATGGAGGCGGGCTTGCTCAGGATGAGGGGCGAGCCTCGAAGGATGGAGGCGGGCCCCCGAATGATGAGGCGAGCCGAACCTCACCGACCCGCTATTTCCTTGACGAACTCCTCGGTCGTGCGCTGGCGGCAATAGCCCTTGATCGACTTGATCGAGAAGTCGTGCCGCTCGCGGCTGTAGGTCGTGCAGGCGTCGGTGATCTGCGTGACCAAGTAGCCGAGGTCGCAGGCGTCGCGGATGGCCGATTCCACGCACTGATCGGTCACCACCCCGCTCAGCACCAGGTAGCGCGTGCCCAGGTTGCGCAGCAGGTAATCGACATGGGTCGAGATGAAGACCGAGGAGGAGGTCTTGGGCAGCCAGATCTCGTCCTCGGCCGGCTTGATCGCGTCGATCACCTTGCCGTCCCAGGACCCCTTGGGCACGTTGAAGCCGGTGATCTTGTAGTCGAGGCTGCGGTCCCGCCCGTCCTTGGTCATGCTCTCGATCGTCGTGTACATGACCTCGATCCCCGCCTTGCGGCAGGCGGCCTGCAACTTCTGCATGTTCGGGACGACGCGGCTTTCCAGCTCACGGAAATACCAGCCGAACTTCTCCTCGAATTCGGCCGGCGCGAGATGCTTGAACTCGCCGCCGTCGCGCCGGCAGCAGAAATTCTGCACATCGATGAAGAGCAGCGTCGTCTCGCGCGGGACGACGGGCACGTCGCGGCTGAGGGTCTGGGTCATCGGGCGGTCTCCACGGGGCTGCGGCGGGGGGTGGATGGAAGCCGGTCGTAAGCGCGGGGCAGGAGGCGGGAGAGGCGCTCGGCCCAGGCCTCCTGTCCCAGTGCATCGGCGATCAGGTCCTGGCGGATCTCCAGCTCGACATGCGGGATGCCGCGCCGCTCGCCATGGACGGGAATGCCGTAATCGCTCTCGTCGCTGATGAAATAGGGCTCGTTGTCGCCGACCGCGAGATCGCCCTCGGCCGCGAGCAAGTCCCGAAGGATGTGCGCGAAACCCGGGTCGCGGTTATAGAGCACGCCGATATGCCACGGCCGCGCCGCGCCCTTGAAGACGGGCGTGAAGCTGTGCATCGCGATGAGCACGGTCGGCCGCCCCTCGGCGCGACGACGGTCCAGCTCCGCGACGATGCGGCGGTGATAGGGCTCGAAAATCTCCGCGATGCGCGAGGCGCGCTCCG
>DATIDB010000055.1:0-2078 GCA_035456545.1 Alphaproteobacteria bacterium
TGGCGCCCACCGACGGCTCTCCCCCGCAGAAGATCCGCGCGGGCGAGGTATTCTTTCCGGGGTCTTGAGAGAGCGTCTTCCCATGCTTCTCGCGATCAACTGCGGCAACACCAATGTGGTCTTCGCCGTCTATGACGGGCCGAAGCAGCGCGGCGCCTGGCGCGCGGCGACCGACCCGCGCCGCACCGCCGACGAGTATCTGGTCTGGCTCAAGGAGCTGATGGCGCTGGACGGGATCCGCCCCAAGGACATCGACGGCGCCATCGTCTCCAGCGTGGTGCCGGACGCCCTGTTCGCGCTGAAAACCCTCTGCCGGCGATACTTCGCCTGCGATCCACTGGTCATCGGAGAGGACGGCTGCAAGCTGGGCATCGAGGCCAAGGTGGATCACCCGGCAGAGGTCGGCGCGGACCGCCTGGTCAATTCGGTCGCGGCCCATTCGCGCTATGGCGGGCCGCTGATCGTCGTCGATTTCGGCACGGCCACGACCTTCGACGTGGTGGACCAGGACGGCAATTACTGTGGCGGCGTCATCGCGCCCGGCATCCAGCTCTCGCTGCAGGCGCTCTATCTCGGCACGGCGAAATTGCCGAAGGTGGCGATCAAGCGGCCGGAGAAGGTGATCGGCACAAACACCGTCGCCTGCATCCAATCGGGAGTCTATTGGGGCTATGTCGGCCTCATCGAGGGCTCCATCGCGCGCATCCAGGCCGAGTTCGGCGCGCCGATGAAGGTCGTGGCGACCGGCGGCCTCGCCCCGCTCTTCAACGACGCGACCGATGCGATCGAGCTGGCCGAACCCGACTTGACCTTGCGCGGGCTTTGCGAGATCTACGCGCTCAACCGCGGGAACAACCATGCTCCTTGAAGCATGAGGACCGAAGTCTTTGCACCAGGATCAAAAGAAACACGGATGAACACGGACATAAGTGAATGGACACGAATGGAGGCCTTTGAGGTTCCGCTCATTCGTGTTCATCCGTGGGCATCCGTGTTCATCATTTTCGAATTTCGCGATCTCCCCGCAACCGTTCCCTTCGCCTGCTTGCGATCCTAGATGGCGAGCGACGGACGTCCCGGTTCCGACGAGCTGCTCTTCCTGCCCTTGGGCGGGGCGGGGGAGATCGGCATGAACCTCAACCTCTACGGACATGCCGGGAAATGGCTGATGGTCGATCTCGGCGTCAGCTTCGGCGACGAGGCGACGCCGGGGATCGAGGTCATCATGCCCGATCCGCGCTTCATCGAGGAGCGGCGAAAGGATCTCGTCGGCCTGGTTCTGACTCACGCGCATGAGGACCATCTTGGCGCCGTGCCCTATCTGTGGGAGCGGCTCGGCTGCCCGATCTGGGCCACATCCTTCACGGCCTCGGTGCTGCGTCGCAAGCTGCACGATTCGGATATCGCGGGCGAGGTGCCGATCATCGAGGTCCCGCTCTCCGGCCGATTCCAGGCGGGACCCTTCGAGGTCGAGCTGGTGACGTTGACGCATTCGATCCCCGAGCCGAACGCGCTGGTGATCCGCACCGCGGCCGGCACGGTCCTGCATTCGGGCGATTGGAAATTCGATCCCGAGCCTCTGGTCGGGCCGACCTCGGATATCGAGGCGCTGCGCCGGCTGGGCGAGGAGGGCGTGCTGGCCCTCGTCTGCGATTCCACCAACGCGCTCGTCGCCGGTCATTCCGGCTCGGAGGCCGAGGTCCGCGCGGAGTTGATCCGGCTCTTCGGCCGCTTCGAGAAGCGGATCGCGGTCGCCTGTTTCGCCAGCAATGTCGCTCGGTTGGAGAGCGTCGTTCACGCGGCGCTCGCGCATGACCGGGATGTCGCCCTGGTCGGCCGCTCGATGCGCCGGATCGTCGAGGCGGCGCAGGAGACCGGCTACCTCCAGGGCATTCCGCCTTTCATCTCCGAACACGACGCCGGCTACCTGCCGCGCGAGAAGGCGGCGCTGCTCTGCACCGGCAGCCAGGGCGAGCCGCGTTCCGCCTTGGCGCGCATCGCCCGCAACGACCATCCTCAGGTGACGCTGGAGCCGGGCGATGCGGTGATCTTCTCCTCGCGCATCATTCCCGGAAACG
>DATIDB010000056.1:0-6117 GCA_035456545.1 Alphaproteobacteria bacterium
GAATCCGCTCTCCGGCCCGCCGCTCGATTGCGCAGACACGCCGCCCGGCTGTCGGCCGGATTCGCCGAGGGGGCCTGGCTCACCTTCGCCGGCTCGATCAAGCCCCGCCGATCCGGACTGGGTCTCGCGTTCGGCCTGCACCCAGTGCTCGAGATGGCGCCCCTGCGGGTGGCCTTCGCGCTCCCATAGCTCGTAGGCGCGTTCGCGAATGCGCTGCTTCTCGTCGCCGGCCGGCATCGCTCACCTCCTGATCGACGTGTCACGGGGAAGGCGGAACTGACGCCTTCCATTCTTGCGCTAACCAGCGTCCGAACGGGAAGAACTTTCCTCGGGCGGAGGGATTTCCGTTTCGCCGGAGGCGTGGCGCAGGAGCCCGCTGCGCTGAAGGACCCGGGCGATGAGCCAGACCAGCGCGGCCCAGCCGGCCCCGACGGTCCAACCGGCCAGCACGTCCGTCGGCCAGTGCACTCCGAGATAGACACGGCTCAAGCCGACCAGCACCACGAGGATGACGGCGATGCCGAGCAGAAAGGCCTTCTGCCGGCGGCGGGTCTGCACCTGGGCCAACATCGCGCCCAAGGTCAGATAGGTGGCGGCGGCCATCACTGAATGGCCGCTCGGAAAGCTCGCCGTATAGACATAGGCCTCGTGCGCGACCAGCTCCGGCCGGGGCCGGGCGAAACCGTGCTTCAGGGCGCTGCTGAGGACTTGCGCGCCGATCACCGAGGCGGCGAGCAGAAGCGCCATGCGCGGCCGATCGGCCATCAGCATATAGGCCAGAGAGGAAAGGGTGACGATGGCGAGCACGGTCACCCCGCCCAGCGCGGTGACGTCGCGCGCGGCCTCCTCGAACCAGCGGGGGCCGATCGGGTCCGCCGTGTCGCCGGGCTCGCGCAGCGCCAGCAGCACGGCCTCATCGAAGCTGCGCGTCTCGCCCTCTCCCACCTCTTCGGCGATCTCGGCGAAGCTCCAGGCGGCGCCCGCCAGCAACAGGACGATCAGAAGAGTGCGGATTTCGAGGAGGCCGAGCCTTGACGCGGCTGCGAGGATGCGGGTGACTCTCTGTTTCAAGCCTGATCCCCTCGGAGAGCGCGCATGACCGATCCTGCAGGGATCTTCCTCGGCCTCGGCGCCGGAGCGGCGCAAAGCCTATCGCTGAAATACGCGAACCGCCATGGCCTCATCACCGGGGCGACCGGCACCGGCAAGACGGTGTCGCTTCAGGTCCTGGCGGAAGGATTCTCAGCCGCGGGCGTGCCGGTTTTCATGGCCGATGTGAAGGGCGATCTCTCCGGCATCGTCCAGCCGGGCGGCGGCGTGCCGCGCTTCGAGGAACGCGCCAAGGCGGTCGGGCTCCAGGACTATCCGCATCGCGGCTATCCCACCGTCTTCTGGGATTTGTTCGCCGAGCAGGGTCATCCGGTCCGCGCGACCGTGTCCGAAATGGGTCCGCTGCTGCTCTCCCGCCTGCTGGAGCTGAACGACACGCAAGCCGGGGTGCTCGCGGCCGGCTTCAAGCTGGCGGACGATCGGGGCCTGCTTCTGCTCGACCTGAAGGACTTGCGCGCGCTGCTCGCCCATCTCGCCGACAACGCGCGCGAGCTGATGGGGACCTACGGCAACATCAGCAAGGCCTCGGTCGGCGCGATCCAGCGCCAGCTCCTCGTCCTGGAAAGCCAGGGCGCGGAGAGGTTCTTCGGCGAGCCGGCGCTTCGGCTTGCCGATTTCATGCGCAGCGACCCGCAGGGCCTCGGCGCGGTGAACCTGCTCGCCGCCGACAGGCTGATCAACAGCCCCCGCCTCTATGCGACCTTCCTGCTCTGGTTGCTTTCGGAGCTGTTCGAGGAGCTGCCGGAGGCGGGCGATCTCGAAAAGCCGAAGCTCGTCTTCTTCTTCGACGAGGCGCATCTCCTGTTCAATGAGGCGCCCAAGCCGCTCCTGGAGAAGATCGAGCAGGTGGTGCGGCTGATCCGCTCCAAGGGGGTTGGCGTCTATTTCATCACCCAGAATCCCCTCGACGTCCCCGATGTCGTGCTGGGCCAGCTCGGCAACCGCATCCAGCACGCCTTGCGCGCCTATACCCCGCGCGACCAGCGGGCGGTGCAGGCCGCCGCGGAGACCTTCCGGCCCAATCCCGCGCTCGATGTGGAGCGCGTCATCACCGAGCTTGCGGTCGGCGAGGCTCTGGTCTCCACCCTCGGCCAGGGCGGCGTGCCGAGCATGGTCGAGCGGGTGTTGATCCGCCCGCCCTCCGCGCGCGTCGGTCCGGCAACTCCGGCCGAGCGCCACGCGGCCATGGCGGCGAGCGCTCTCTCCGGGCGCTACGACAGGACCATCGACCGCGCTTCCGCCTATGAGGAATTGGCGCGACGGGCGCAGTCTGCCGCCCCACCAGAACCCGCGCGCCCGGGCCCCTGGTCGGAACGGGAGCCCCCGCAGCGCCAGCGGGAGGACCGCGATCCAACCCCTCGGCGCGCCTCGCGCAGCGATTCCGTCACGACCGCCATGACCAAAAGCGTGGTGCGCAGCGTCGGCAGCGCGATCGGGCGCGAGCTGGTGCGGGGCATCCTCGGCTCGCTGAGGCGGTCCCGCCGTTAGGCACATGATGGATTGCTGATAGGTCCTTTCGAAGCAACCCCAGATGGGATGCGTTTGAAGGGTGCTGGGATTGTGGGGACCGATTCGGGACCGAAGGGGCGCTTTCCGGACATGCCCTGAACAGGGCTCTTGCCTATCGGCGCATCGCCGCCCCATCATAGGTATTCGAGCAACGATGTTTCTAAAATGTCGTTGCCAGTGAAGGGGTGATACCCGATCGGGGTCCCCCTGGTCTTCGGCTGGAGTCGCGCATGGCGCTTCTGGGATCGGCAGTGGGCATGACGGACGGAGTCGCGATCTTGCGACCTTTCCGCCCCGGCTGTGCGGTGCCGCGGCGGGGATCGGAAGCCAAGGGCTGATCCTCGGCCGGACGGCAGCCCCACCCTCCGGCAGCGACCTCCTCATCGAAATTCCATATCAAGGGCAGATGTCATGAGCCGCGCGTTCGTCAAGGAGTCCGAAGGGCCGCAGCCGGGCGATGAAATCCCGGAACGCCCGCAGAGCCAGCTGCCCAATCACGTGACGCCGCGGGGCCTGAAGTTGCTGCATGAGCAGCTTGCGGCGCTGAAGGACGAGAAGCGGCATCTCTCGGAGCTAGGCGAGACCGATATGGTTGCCGCCGACCGCCTGCGGCTGGTCGAGCGCGACATCCGCTATGTGGAGAGCCGGATCGAGCGCGCCTTGCCGGTGGACCTTTCGCAGCAGCCGCACGACGAGGTCGCCTTCGGTGCGATCGTCGAGGTGGTCGATTCAGAGGACCGCCCCCACCGCTTCGAAATCGTCGGCGAGGACGAAGCCGACGTCGCCGCGGGGCGCATCAGCTGGGCCTCACCTCTGGCGCAGAGCCTGATCGGCGCGGGCGTGGGGGACACGGTCGTCTGGAAGCGCCCGGCCGGAAATCTCGAGCTCGAGGTGACGCGGATTTTCTATCCGGAGTGAGGCTCCGGCGGCCGGTCGCGGAAGGCGCGCGCGCCACGCCAAACCCGCTCGGCCGTGGTCGCCCAGCACACTGCGCCGAAGCCGTAGGCAAGGGGCTCGAACCACTGCGGCGCCAGCGCCATGGCGATGAAGACGAGGGTGGTCTCCGACCCTTCCGCTAGGCCGGCGAGGTAATAGATCGCCTTCAGCCCGTAGCGATCCGAGGTCATGGCTCGCCGCGCCGCGATGGCGGCGAAGGCGAGGAAGCTCACGCCCGTCCCCACGAAGCTGAGGATGAGGAAAGCTGCGGCGAGGGCGCGCTCCGGCTCCGCCAGGGCGAAGGCGAAGGGGACGGCGGAATAGAACAGGAAGTCGGCCAGGGTGTCGATGAAGCCGCCGAAATCGGTGGGTCCGCTCCTTCGCGCGACGGCTCCGTCGAGGCCGTCGAGGACGCGATTGGCCAGGATCAGCGCCAGCCCCGCCCAGTAGGCCTCCAGCGCGATGGCCAGGCATGCGGCGAGCCCCGCCAGGAACCCGAGCGCCGTAAGCCGGTCGGCCCCGATCTTCCTTTCCGCCAGCCGGCGCGCCAGCGCGTCGAGCGCCGGGTCGAAAAGGGGTCTCAAATGCGCATCGAGCATGGTACCGATCCGAAGCCATGGCGGCGCCCGCGCCCGCCCCTCTATAGTCGCGCGAGGCTTCAAGTGCGCCGAGGGGGAGGGTAGTCATGAGCAGCCCATGGGTCACCGGGATTCACGATCCGGCGACCGGAACCATCACCTACATCGCGGCGGACCGGACGCAGAGGCGCGCCGCCGTGATCGATCCGGTCTGGGATTTCGAGCCGAAATCCGGCCGTTTGTCGACGCGCTCGGCCGACCGGCTATCCGCCTTTTTGGAGCAGGAGAAATTGGCGCTGGACTGGATCCTGGAGACGCATGTCCATGCCGATCACCTCAGCGCCGCGCAGCTCCTCAAGCAACGGTTCGGGGCGCCCATCGCCATCGGGCGCAAGGTCTCCGTCGTTCAGAGGCGCTTTGCCGATCTTTACGGGATCGAGGGCGAGCTGCGGGCCGACGGCTCGCAGTTCGACAGGTTGTTCGAGGATGGCGACCGCTTTTCCATCGGCGGCATCGATGCGAAGGTGATGCATACGCCCGGCCACACGCCGGCCTGCATCTCCTATGTGATGGCCGATGCCGCTTTCGTCGGCGACACGCTCTTCATGCCGGATTCAGGCACCGCGCGCTGCGACTTCCCCGGCGGCGACGCCCGCACCCTCTACCGATCGATCCAGGGCCTGCTTGCGCTGCCGGAGGAGACGCGCATTTTCGTCGGCCACGACTACGGCGGCGACGGCCGCCAGCCGGTCTGGGAATCGAGCGTGCGCGAACAGCGCGCCGCGAACATCCACATCGGCGGCGAACGGGATGAAGACGGCTTCGTGCGCCTGCGCGAGGAGCGCGACCGCACGCTGGAGGCGCCGACCCTGATCCTTCCCGCCCTGCAGGTGAACATCCGCGCGGGGGTCCTTCCGCAGGCGGAGAGGAACGGGACGGTCTATCTCAAGATTCCCGTGAACCGGCTGTAGATTCCAGCGGCTCCGGCGCGCGCAAGCCCTCGAACTCGAAGGGCAGGAGCGCGCGGGCGAGCGCATAGCGCGCACGCATGTCGGCCTCGTCCCGCCCTCCCAGATGGATGAGGCCGTAGCGGAAGGTATAGCTGTCCTGCGGCCATTCGCTCAGGCGGTGTCCGGCCGCGGCGCGTACGCGAAACTCCAGATCCGGCAAGAGCGTCCGGGCGTGCTGGATCTCCGCGGCGCTGGGCACGCGGGTGACCAGGCGGTCGCGGTCGGTCCGCAGCACGAAGCTCGCCGCGACCCGATAGCGGCCCTCGCCGCGCCGCCAGCGGGGCGCACGGCCGAGGGCGAGATCGACCAGAACCTCATGGGTGCTGACGCCGTCCACCTTCTGGAAGAGATCGGCGAATTGCGCGGACATCCGGCTGTTGATCTCGATGATGGTCGGCCATTCCCGCTGCGGATCCCAGAACAGCTCGATATTGAAGAGCGTGTCGTTCAGCCCGATCGCCGGGACGACGGCCCGCGCGATCTCCGACATACGCTCCTGGACGAAGGCCGGCAGGCGGGAGGGGTACTGAAACCGGGTGAAGCTGACCCGGTTGGCGAGCCGGATCGAATCCACGATCCCCAGCACCGTGACCTGGCCGCCATGGACGAACCCTTCGAGGCAGCATTGCCGGCCGCCCATCAGCTCCTCGGCGAGGAGCCAGTTTCCGTCGACATGCGCAAGGCCCGCCGGCGCGGCTTCGCGCGGGAGCATCCGGTTGAAGGCGGCGACGAAGGGCGGCAGCTCGGTCCGCGCGCGCTGGACCACCGCCTCAAGCTCGGCCGGCGAGCGCACCTTGAAGCCGAGATAGGACATGTAGGATTTGACCGGCTTGATCCAGAAGGGGAAGGACAGGCGCAGATTCTCCCGCGGGTTCGCCTGGTCCAGCGGGATCGCCTGGAACGCCGGCACGGCCTGCGGGACGACGGAGCTCTGGATCGCCCGGCTCCACAGCTTGTGCTCGCAGCGGAACACC
>DATIDB010000057.1:0-2208 GCA_035456545.1 Alphaproteobacteria bacterium
ACGGAAGGCTGGCTCAAGATCTATTGGATGACGCAGGCGGACAACGAGGCGGCGCACCGCCTTTATGAAAAACTGGCCGTGCGTTCGGCGCTGGTGCGCTACGACTTGATGCTGAACCCGTATTAAGGGGGCAACGCGACCATGGTCCAAGCATCCGACCGCTTCGAAACCGTTGCGCTCGTCGGGACCGGCGTCATCGGGCGCGGCTGGATCCGGGTCTTCGCCCCGCGCTGCCGCGTGCGCCTCTACGATCCGGACCCGGAGCAGTCCTCCGCGGCGATGCGCCGGCTGGAGGAGGATCTCGCCGCCGATCGCGCGGAAGGCTTCATCTCGACATTTGAGGCCGCTCGCATTCTCGATCGCGTCGAGCGCGCGACGGATCTCGGCGCCGCGCTCGAGAATTGCCAATGGGTGCAGGAAAGCGCGCCGGAGCGGCTGGACGCCAAGCGCGCGCTCTTCGCCGAGCTGGACCGGCGCGCGCCGCAGGATGCGATCATCGCCTCCTCGACCTCGGCCCTCGATCCCGCGGCGCTGTTCGAGGATCTTCCCGGCGCAAGGCGCTGCCTCATCGCGCATCCCTTCAATCCGCCGCATGTGATCCCGGTCGTGGAGGTCCTCCCCTCGCCGGCAACCGATCCCGCCGTCGAGGACGCGGCGGCGGCCTTTCTCGAATCCTGCGGGCGCAGGCCGGTGCGCATGCGCCGCTACGTTCCCGGGTTTCTCGGAAATCGCATACAGGCCGCCGTGATCCGTGAGGCGTTGCACCTGGTCGAGACCGGGGTGGCCGATGCCGCTTCCGTCGATGCCGTGATCCGCGACGGGCTCGCCCTGCGCTGGGCCACCATCGGAAATTTCGGCGCGAACCACACCAATGCGGAGGGCGGCATCGCGCAGTATTTCGCGCGCTACGGCGAGGCGTATCGCACTCTCATGTCCGATCTTGACTCCGCCCCGCCCGACTTCGACAGCAAGACCCTGGAAGCCATCGGGGCGGCGGTCGAGACCCGCGAAAACGTCAGCGGACCGGAAGATCTGGCCCGCAAGCGCGACCGGATGATCAAGAAGCTGCTGCGCCTGCGCGAGGAGTCCCCGCTCGGCCACTAGATCAGGAGGCCGCCGTCCACCGGGATGGTCTGACCGGTGATGTAGCCGGCTGCGAAGGCAAGGAAGGTGATCGCTTCGGCGTAGTCCTCGGGCTGGCCCACGCGCCGAAGCGGCACCACCTCCTTCGCTTGCCGCTCGATATCGCCGAAGGAGCATTCCCAATTCGAGTTGACGAAACCCGGCGCGATGCCATTGACGCGGACTTCCGGCGCGAGGCCTCGCGCCAGCTCGCGGGTGAGGCCCGCCAAGCCCGCCTTGGCCGTGGCGTAGGCGGTGCTGCTGCCGCCGCCGCGGAATGCCGAGATCGAAACCGTGTTGACGACGCTTCCCCGCGCCTCCCGCAGTGCGGCAGCGGCGGATTTGGTGACCCAGAAGGCGCTCAACAGATTGACCGAGAGAATGCGCGTCCAGAACTGTTCGCTCAGCGCATCGAGATCGCTCGGCGGGATCGGCCGCCGCGTCGACGGCGTGCCCGCATTGTTGACGAGCGCATCGAGGCCGCCCATCTCGGCGATGGCGCGAGCCGTCATCGCTTCCGCCTCTTCCTTGCTGCCGACATTCCCCGGCGCGGCCGTGACGGAAAGGCGCTCCGCGCGAAGCCGCTCGACCAAGGCTTCCAGCCGCTCGCCCGGCAGATCGTTGATGGCGACCGACGCGCCCGCTCGCGCGAAAAGCTCGGCCGTGGCGCGGCCGATGCCCGATGCGGCGCCGGTGACGATGACGCGCTTGCCGTCCAGCTTGTAGGCGATGGGAGATGCGGTCATGGGGCGATTCCGGGCCGGGAGGGTTGCGGCGAGGCGAGAAGGTTAGGCGGCTTGCCCGCTTCCCGTCACCGGTCTTTCGGATAGGAATGGGTGCCTCGAGCCGGCCGTTTCGCTGACCGTCCCCCGCGCCTCGCCCATCTTGCAAAGGCGAGCCGCTCGGCTCAGGCGAAGAGGTAATCGCCGGCGGCGAGGGAGGTCACGCCGACAATTTGGAATGTTTCGTCGCTCGCACCGCCGTCGTACGAGACCGTCCAGAGATCGCCGACATGGCTCAACGACGCGCTGTCATCGAACCCCTGGAAGAGGAGCGAGTCTCCAAGGCTGGCCCCATTCCCGACGA
>DATIDB010000058.1:0-2897 GCA_035456545.1 Alphaproteobacteria bacterium
CGTATTTCATGCGCGCCCCGAGCAGCAGGGCCCGGTCGATCAGCAGCTCGACCGAGTCCGGAGCCAGTTTCAGGCCGCGATCCTGCAGCTTCTCCGCCGCATCTAGTCGCCCGGCCTGGAGACGGACCATCGCCGCCTGCCGATAGAGATCGGCGGCGAGCGCGGGCTCGCGCTCCTCGATCCGCCGGCCAAGCGCGTCGAGAGCGGCAACCGCCTCCTCCTCGCGCCCAAGTCCGATCAGGGCGACAGCGCGGCAATGCCGCCCGGCGGTGCTCTCGGCCTCCGCGAGCCACGCTTCCGCCGTTTGCAGCCCTTCCTTCGGCGCGGCGCGCGACTTCTCCATGCAGGCTTCGTAACGCGCGGCGTCCGTTGCCGCACCGTGGGCGGGAGCCCAAGAGGCCAGCGTGGCGAGGCAAAGGACGAGGATGCGCCTCATCGCCCCGCCAGCTCCGCGACGGCCGCGAGCATCGCCTCGATCTGCGACGGCTCCGACAGGCGATGATCTCCGTTCTTGATCAGGAGAAGGCGCGCATCATGGCTCTCCAGCCGCTCCAGAAGGGCGAGCGAGCGCTGCCAGGGCACATCGGCGTCGGCGGTCCCATGCAGGAGCCGCACCGGGCAGGCGATCGGGATCGGCGCGCGCAGCACGAGGTGGCCCCGGCCCTCCTCGACCAGGCGCAGCGTCAGCACATCCGGCTCCGCCGCATAATCGGACGGCCGCAGCAGACGGCCGTCTTTCCGCATCCTCTCGCGCTGGGTTTCGGTCAGGCGCGCCCAGATGAGGTCCTCGGTGAAATCCGGCGCGGCCGCAATGGTGAGCAGTCCGGCCACGCGCTCGGGGCGCGCGAGGGCGGCATGGATCGCGATCCAGGCGCCCATGCTGGAGCCGATGAGGATGAGCGGTCCTTCCGTCGCCTGGTCGAGCACGGCCAGCGCATCGGCGATCCAGTCTCCGACGGTCAGATCCTCGAACTTCCCCGAGGACGCGCCGTGGCCGCGATAATCGAAGCGCGTGTAGGCGCGTTCCGTGGCTGCGGCGAAACCGTCCAGCGCCGCCGCCTTCGTTCCGGTCATGTCGGAGCGGAAGCCGCCGAGGAACAAGAGTTCGGGTCCGCCGCCCTCGCGGCGACGATAGGCGATGTGTCCCCCGCCCGCGCCTGGTAAGGTGGCGGCGGGGATTTCTCCGGACGTGGCGATACGGGACATGGTGCGGGTCGAACTCGGAACCGGCCGGGAAACGGCGCATGTCTAGCATCCAGATCGGCCCGCCGGAAAGCCGGCCGCCGGTGGTGCTGCAGGTGCTGGCCAGCCTGGAGCCTGGCGGCAGCACCCGCAGCGCCATCGACATCGCGCGCGCCGTCGTCGAGGCCGGCGCGGCCTCGCTCGTCGCCTCGGCCGGAGGGCCGCTTTCCGGCGATCTGCGCCGCGCCGGCGCCACGCCGATCGACCTGCCGCTCGATTCGCGCAGCCCATTCGCGCTGCGGCGTTGCGCGCGACGGCTGGCTCGCGTGATCCGCGAGCAGGGGGTCGGCATCGTCCATGCGCGCGGGCCCGGACCCTCCTGGAGCGCCTTTCGCGCGGCCTCGGCCGCGGGCGCGCATTTCCTCGCCACCTTCGACACGGTCTATTCGCGCGGCGGGCGGTTGCAGAGCCGTCACACCGCGGCCATGGCCAAGGGCGAGCGCGTCATCGCCGTCTCGCATTTCCTCGCCGACCATATCCGAGAGGCCTATCCGGTCGATCCCGGCCGCATCCGCCTGATCCGGCGCGGCATCGATCTGCGCTATTTCGATCCCGAGCAGGTCCGCCCGGAGCGGCTGGTCCAGCTCGCGCGGCGCTGGAACCTCCCCGACGGCGTCCCGGTGGTGATGGCGGCGAGCCGGCGCGGCTGGGCCGTCAACGGGATTCTGCTCGATGCCTTGGCCCGCCTTCGCGGCCTTTCCTTCCGCTGCCTCCTGGTTGGCGCGGGCGAGGACGCCGCGACGCGACCGGAGCTGGAGCGGCGCATCCGCGCCCTAGGCCTCGCCGAGCGGGTGCAGCTCACCGGCCAATGCGCCGACATGCCGGCGGCCTATATGCTGGCCGATGTGGTGGTCTCCGCCTCCAGCGAGCCCGAGGCCTTCGTCCATGTCGTGACCGAGGCGCAGGCCATGGGCCGGCCGGTCGTGACCACCAATCACGGGGGCGTGGAGGAGCAGGTGGTGCGCGGGCGCACCGCCTGGCTCGCCCCGCCCGGCGACCCCGAGGCACTCGCCGCGGCCATCGCCGAGGCGCTCGGCCTCAACCCCGAACAGCGCTTCGCCCTCGGCCAGATCGCGATGTCCCATGCGCGCGAGAGCTTCGGCAAGGAGCGCATGTGCGCGCAGACGCTCGCCGTCTATCAGGAGCTGCTGCGCTCGGATGCCTATGCTCTGGGGCCTGCGGCCGCCTAGGCTGGAAAGGCCCGGCTCCGCCCGCTTTCCTTGACACTCGCCCCGCGCTCCTTAGAGTGCGCGACTTCCCGCACGGGACCCGGACGCAACGAGAATCGAGCATTCCATGGTCGCGATCACGCTGAAGGACGGATCGGTGCGCCGCTTCGAGGCTGCCGTTTCCGGCGCCGAGATCGCGCGCGCGATCGGGCCGCGCCTGGCCAAGGACGCGCTCGCCATCATGCTGGATGGCGAGATGAAGGATCTCGCTCACCTCGTGGATCGCGATGCGAAGGTCGAGATCGTGACCCGCGAGGACCCGCGCGCGCTGGAGCTCTTGCGCCACGACGCCGCGCATGTGATGGCCGAGGCGGTGCAGGAGCTCTATCCCGGGACGCAAGTGACCTTCGGGCCGGCGACGGAGACGGGGTTCTACTACGATTTCGCGAGGCCAGAGCCCTTCACGCCCGAGGACCTCGCGAAGAT
>DATIDB010000059.1:0-6244 GCA_035456545.1 Alphaproteobacteria bacterium
CCGAGGCGGCGATCGGGCTCGCCATCCTGGTGGTCTATTTCCGCAACCGCGGCTCGATCGCGGTTGAGGACATCAATCTGATGAAGGGGTGAGGGCGGCATGGAACTCATAGGGGCCATGCTGCGGGCCGTATTGTTCGAAGTCGTCCTCTCCGCACTTGAGGCGCTTGTGAGAGAGGCGGGGCGTTTAATCCGGGCGTTGCTGCGGTGGGCACTGCGGTCGAGGGAACGCGCGGGCTTGCGGCCGCAGACCCGCGGCGCTTCAAAGGACTAGGACAGGGGAAAGCATGGAAGTCGCCGCCGTCATCCTGCCGCTGGTCGGCGCCGTCATCGCCGGCCTGTTCGGGCGGTTCATCGGCGACAGGGGCGCGCAGCTCGTCACCTGCGCGCTGATGCTGCTGGCCGCCGCGCTGTCGATCCCGATCTTCGTCGAGGTCGCGCTGAGCGGCGGCGAGCGCCACACCGAGATCTTCTCCTGGATCGTCTCCGGCTCGCTCGAGGCGAGCTGGGCGGTGAAGATCGACACCCTTTCGGCGGTGATGCTGGTGGTCGTCAACTGCATCTCCGCCCTCATTCACGTCTATTCGATCGGCTACATGCATGGGGACCGGTCGGTTCCGCGCTTCTTCTCCTATTTGAGCCTCTTCACCTTCTTCATGCTGATGCTCGTCTCCGCCGACAATTTCGTGCAGATGTTCTTCGGCTGGGAAGGCGTCGGCCTCGCCTCCTATCTCCTGATCGGCTTCTGGTACGACCGCCCTTCCGCGAACGCGGCGGCGATCAAGGCCTTCATCGTCAACCGCGTCGGCGATTTCGGCTTCGCGCTCGGGATCTTCGGGGTGTTCTTCCTGTTCGACGCGGTCAGCTTCGATACGGTGTTCGCCGCCGTCCCGGAGAAGAGCGGCGCGCTGCTGGAATTCCTTGGGATCGAGTTCCACGCGCTGACGATCCTGTGCATCCTGCTCTTCATCGGCGCGATGGGGAAATCGGCGCAGCTTCTGCTCCACACCTGGCTTCCCGATGCGATGGAAGGCCCGACGCCGGTCTCGGCGCTCATCCATGCCGCGACCATGGTCACCGCCGGCGTCTTCATGGTCTGCCGCTTGTCGCCGATGTTCGAGCACGCCCCCGACGCGCTGATGCTGGTCACGGTGGTGGGCGCCTCGACCGCGTTCTTCGCGGCGACCGTGGGCCTGGTCCAGAACGATATCAAGCGCGTGATCGCCTATTCGACCTGCAGCCAGCTCGGTTACATGTTCTTCGCCGCCGGCGTCTCGGCCTATGGCGCGGCGATGTTCCACCTGTTCACCCACGCCTTCTTCAAGGCGCTGCTGTTCCTCGGCGCTGGCTCGGTCATCCATGCGATGTCGGGCGAGCAGGACATGCGCAAGATGGGCGGCCTCTGGCGGCTCGTGCCCTGGACCTATGCGGTGATGTGGATCGGCAGCCTGGCCTTGGCCGGCGTCTTCCCCTTCGCGGGCTATTTCTCCAAGGACATCATCTTGGAATCGGCCTGGGCGGCGCATTCGGGCGTCGGAACCTATGCCTTCGTCCTCGGCATCCTCGCCGCTTTCATGACCGCCTTCTATTCCTGGCGGCTCCTTTTCATGACCTTCCACGGCGCCTCGCGTGCGGACCATCACACGCTCGAGCACGCGCATGAATCGCCGTGGGTCATGCTGGCGCCCTTGATCGTGCTGGCGATCGGCGCGGCCGGCGCGGGCTGGGTCGCTTATGACTGGTTCGTCGGCGCGGCGCGCGAGGGGTTCTGGCGGGAGTCGATCCTGCTGCTCGGGCACGACACGATCGAGGAGGCGCACCATGCGCCGCTCCTCGTGAAGCTCGCGCCCACGATCATGGGATTGGCCGGCATCGCGCTGGCCTATGTGATGTACATGGCCATGCCCGGGCTGCCCGCCGCGCTCGCGGCGATGTTCCGGCCGGTCTACCTGTTCCTCCTGAACAAGTGGTATTTCGACGAGCTCTACGATTTCCTCTTCGTGCGGCCGGCGCAGCGGCTGGGGCGCATGCTCTGGCTGGGCGGCGACGGAGCGATCATCGACCGCCTCGGCCCCGACGGCATCGCCGCCGCGACCATCCGCCTGGCGCGGCGGGCCAGCGCGCTGCAGACCGGCTATGTCTATCACTACGCTTTCGCCATGTTGATCGGGGTGGTGGTCCTCATCACCTGGTACCTGTTCCTTCTGGCGCGGTGAGGGGAAGGCGCAGCCCATGACCTCGTTCCCGATCCTCTCCGTCATCACCTTCCTGCCCCTCTTCGGGGTGATGTTCATCCTGTTCACGAACGGCGAGCCGGCGCTGGTGGCGCGCAATGCGCGGTACGTCGCGCTCTGGACCTCGCTCGTCACCTTCGTCCTGTCGCTTTACGTCCTGTTCTCCTTCGATGCGGGCACCGCCGACTTCCAGCATGTCGAGCAATTCGACTGGATGCGGGATTTCGGCATCGTCTACCGGATGGGGGTGGACGGCATCTCGCTGCCCTTCGTGCTCCTCTCGACCGTGCTGACGCCGATCTGCGTGCTGGCGAGCTGGGAGGCGATCGAGACGCGGGTGAAGGAGTACATGATTTCCTTCCTGGTGCTGGAGACGATGATGGTCGGCACCTTCTGCGCGCTCGACTTCGTCGCCTTCTATGTCTTCTTCGAGGGCGTGCTGATCCCGATGTTCCTCATCATCGGCATCTGGGGCGGGCCGCGCCGGGTCTATTCGGCCTTCAAGTTCTTCCTCTATACGCTGACCGGATCGGTGCTGATGCTGCTCGCGATCCTGGCGATGTATGTCGAGGCGGGCACCACCGATATCGCCGTGCTGCTGAACCATCCCTTCCCGCCGGAGCTGCAGATATGGCTCTGGCTGGCTTTCTTCGCCTCCTTCGCGGTGAAGATGCCGATGTGGCCGGTCCATACCTGGCTGCCCGACGCGCATGTCGAGGCGCCGACGGCGGGCTCGGTGATTCTGGCCGGCGTGCTCCTGAAGATGGGCGGCTATGGCTTCCTGCGCTTTTCGATCCCGATGCTGCCGCATGCGAGCGAAGTGTTCACGCCTCTGGTCTTCACCTTGAGCGTGGTCGCGGTCATCTACACCTCCTTCGTCGCGCTGGCGCAGGAGGACATGAAGAAGCTGATCGCGTATTCCTCGGTCGCGCATATGGGATTCGTCACCGCTGGGCTCTTCACCCTGACCGAGCAGGGCCTTTCGGGCGGCATGTTCCAGATGCTCAGCCACGGCATCGTCTCGGCAGCGCTGTTCCTGTGCGTCGGCGTGGTCTACGACCGCATGCACAGCCGTGAGATCGCCACTTATGGCGGCCTCGTCCACCGCATGCCGGTCTATGCCGCCGTCTTCATGCTGTTCACCATGGCCTCGGTCGGCCTGCCCGGGACCAGCGGATTCGTCGGCGAGTTCCTTGTGATGGTCGGGGCTTTCCAGGTCTCGACCTGGCTGGCCGCCCTGATCACCACCGGGATCATCCTCGGCGCCGCCTACATGCTCTGGCTCTATCGCCGGGTGATTTTCGGCCCCTTGGTGAAGGAGGAGCTGAAGGGGCTCCTCGATTTGAGCCCGCGCGAGGTGGCGGTCTTCGCGCCCCTGGTCCTGCTGGTCCTGTGGATGGGCATCTATCCCAGCTCCTTCACCCAGGTGTATGACGCCTCGATCCTGCGGCTGATCGAGAACTATCAACTGGCGGTGCAAAGCGAGCCGGGATTGAGCCTGGCCGGAGGGTTCGGGCGATGATCGGCGCCGATGTCATGCTGGCCCTGCCGGAAATCCTGATGGCCATCGTCGCGATGGCACTGCTGATCCTCGGCACCTTCCTGCCGGCCAACGGCGCGCGGCTCGTCACCTGGATCGCGCTCCTGGCGCTCGCGCTCGCCTTCGTCATCGTCGCCTGGGAGACGCCCGCCCGCACCACCGCATTCGAGGGCCTGTTCATCGCCGATCAGTTCGGCCGTTTCATGAAGCTCCTCGTCCTCCTCGGCTCCGGCCTCGCTCTGGCCATGTCGGCGGGCTATGTCGAGCGCGAGCAGATGGCGCGCTACGAGTTCCCGGTCCTGTTCCTGTTCGCCACACTCGGCATGATGCTGATGATCTCGGCGAACGACCTGATAGCGCTCTATCTCGGCCTCGAGATGCAGAGCCTTGCGCTCTACGTCGTCGCCGCCTTCCGGCGCGAGACGGTGCGCTCGACCGAGGCGGGTCTGAAATACTTCGTCCTCGGCGCGCTCTCCTCCGGCATGCTTCTCTACGGCGCATCCCTGGTCTACGGCTTCGCCGGGACCACGCAGTTCGAGGAATTGGCGACCGTGCTCGCGGGGGAGACGGTTTCTTCCGGGGCGATCGTCGGCCTCGTCTTCATCGCTGCCGGCATCGCCTTCAAGATCTCGGCGGTGCCGTTCCACATGTGGACGCCGGACGTCTATGAGGGCGCGCCGACGCCGGTCACCGCCTTCTTCGCCGCCGCGCCCAAGATTGCCGCCATGGCGCTGTTCGCGCGCGTGCTGCTCGGGCCGTTCGGCGGGCTGGCGGAAGAGTGGCGGCAGATCGTGCTCGTGATCTCCGTCGGCTCGATGCTCCTCGGCGCCTTCGCCGCGATCAACCAGACCAACATCAAGCGGCTGATGGCGTATAGCTCGATCGGCAATGTCGGCTACGCCCTGGTCGGACTCGCCGCCGGCACCGAGCAGGGCCTGCGCGGCGTGCTGATCTACATGGCGATCTACCTCTTCATGACCCTCGGCACCTTCGCCTGCATCCTGGCGATGAAGCAGAAGGGCCGCATGGTCGAGCAGATCGCCGATCTCGCCGGGCTCTCGCGCACCAATCCGATGCTGGCGCTGGCGCTTGCGCTCTTCATGTTCTCGATGGCCGGCATCCCGCCGCTCGCCGGGTTCTTCGCCAAGTACTTCGTTTTCCTCGCGGCGATCGAGGCGCAGCTCTACGTGCTCGCCGTGATCGGCGTGCTCTCCAGCGTGGTCAGCGCCTTTTATTATTGGCGCATCGTCCGCGTCATGTATTTCGAGGACGCGGTGGAGGGTCTCGACAGGCCGCTCGAGCCGGGCGTCGCCGCGGTGCTGGCCGTCTCGACCGCGGTGATCACGCTCTTCATCCTGGCGCCGGGCGTGATCCTCGGCGGCGCGCGCATCGCCGCGCAATCGCTGTTCCCGGCATGAGCGCACCCGTCCTGCCGGCGGCCTGGCGACTGGAGGCGCGGGCGACGGTGGGCAGCACGAACGAGGATGCCAAGCGCCTGGCCTTGGCCGGCGCGCCGGAATTCACCCTGATCTGGGCCCTCGAGCAGAAGCAGGGCCGCGGGCGGCGCGGCCGCTCCTGGTCCTCCCCGCGCGGGAATCTCTATCTCTCGCTGGTGCTGCGGCCCGAGGTCGCGGCGGGCGAGGCCGCGCAGATCGGCTTCGTCGCGGCGGTGGCTTTGGCGGAGACGCTGCGTCCGCTGCTTCCCCCGGGGGCGGAGATCGCCCTCAAATGGCCCAACGACGTCCTGATCGGGCGGCGCAAGGTGTCCGGCATCCTCCCCGAGGCCGTCTCGGGCGAGGCCGGCCGCGTCGAGGCGCTGATCCTCGGCATCGGCGTCAATGTCGCGAGCCATCCGGAGGGCTCGGCCTGGCCCGCCACGGACCTGGCGGCGGAGGGGGCGAAGATCGCCTTGGAGCCGCTGCTGGAGCGGCTTGCCGCCGCGCTGGACCGATGGATCGGCATCTGGGGCCGCGAAGGCTTCGCGCCGGTACGGGCGCGCTGGATGGAATCGGCCCTCGGCGCGGGCGAACGCATGGAGCTTCGCCTGGAGCACCGGGTCTTGGCGGGCCGGTTCATCGAAATCGATGCCGAGGGAGCGCTGCTCCTGGCGCCCACCGACGGCTCTCCCCCGCAGAAGATCCGCGCGGGCGAGGTATTCTTTCCGGGGTCTTGAGAGAGCGTCTTCCCATGCTGCTCGCGATCAACTGCGGCAACACCAATGTGGTCTTCGCCGTCTATCACGGGGCGAAGCAGCGCGGCGCTTGGCGCGCGGCGACCGACCCCCGCCGCACCGCCGACGAGTATCTGGTCTGGCTCAAGGAGCTGATTGCGCTGGACGGGATCCGTCCCAAGGACATCGACGGCGCCATCATCTCCAGCGTGGTGCCGGACGCCCTTTTCGCGCTGAAGACCCTCTGCCGGCGATACTTCGCCTGCGATCCCCTGGTCATCGGCGAAGACGGCTGCAAGCT
>DATIDB010000060.1:0-3985 GCA_035456545.1 Alphaproteobacteria bacterium
CCGCTGCCGACGATCCCGGCGGAGTTGGCCAGGGCCGCCCCGAGCACCAGATAGGCGAGCTGGCTTACGGTCGAATAGGCCAGCCGCGACTTCAGATTGTCGCGCGTCAGGGCGATCAGCGATGCCAGGACGAGGCTCGCGGAAGCGGCGTAGATGAGCCAGTGCGACGCCCCGCCCGCAGCGAGCGTCTCGAGGCCGAAGATATAGACCACCACCTTGACGATGCAGAAGACGCCGGCCTTCACCACCGCGACGGCGTGCAGCAACGCGCTGACCGGCGTCGGCGCCACCATCGCCGCCGGCAGCCAGGCATGGACGGGGATCATGGCCGCCTTGCCGATCCCGAACACGAAAAGGGCCAGCAATAGTCCCGTCGCCAGGGGGCTGATTCTCCCGCCAAGAAGGCCGCCGGAGGTGAAATCCAGCGTCCCCGCGATGGCCCAGACGGCGACGATGGCGGGCAGGAACAGCAGCATCGAGGTGCCGAGCAGGAGGCCGAGATAGACCCGGCCGGCGCGCATCGCCTCGGGGTCGCGGTGGTGCGTGACCAAAGGATAGGTCGAGAGCGTCAGCGCCTCGTAGAAAAGGAACATCGTGAACAGGTTCTTGGCGAAGGCGATGGCGATGGTGCTGCCGAGCGCGATCGCGAAGCAGACATAGAAGCTCGTCTGCCGCGGCTCCTGATGCGCCCGCATATAGCCGATCGAATAGATCGAGTTGACGATCCACAGGCCCGAGGCGATGAGGGCGAAGACCGCCCCGAGCGGCTCGACCGAAAAAGCCAGCGACAGGAACGGCCCGACCTCGACCCACACCGCTTCCGGCCGCGCTCCGGCGGCGAGCGCCGCGACGAGCCGCAGCACCGCCAGGAACAACGCCGTGGCGGCCGCCAGCGTCACGCCCTCCCGCAGGTTCGGCCGCTTGGAGAACAGCGGGATCAGAAGCGCCCCCAGGAACGGGAGCGCCACGCAGGCGGTCACCAGCGCTTCGGCTTCAACGGCCCCGATCACCGCATCGCTCCGCTCAGGAGGGCTTCGGCCGCCTGGTCGGCGATCCCGGCGGTCAATCGCGGGTCGATGCCGAAATAGACCGTCGCCGCCGCCAGGAGGAGCAGCGGCGCCAGGATCGAGGCGGGCGGGTCCGTGGCCGCGCCGGCAGCCTCCCCCGGGCGCCGCATCCAGGCGATTTCCAGCACCCGGCCGACATAGATCAGCGAGATGAGGGAGCTGGCGACGATCAGGAAGGCGAGGGGCCACCAGCCCTTGTCGATCGCGCCGAGCACCAAATACCACTTGGAGACGAAGCCCGACGTCCCCGGCGTGCCGATGAGCCCGAGGCCGGCCACGGAGAAGGCGGCCATGGTCCAGGGCATTGTGCGGCCGGCTCCGGCGAGATCGGCGATGTGGACCGTGCGCATGCGCAGAAGAATCGCCGCGGCCGCGAGGAAAAGAGCGGCTTTCATCAGCGCGTGGTTGGCGATGTGCACGATTCCGCCGGTCAGCCCCGCCTGGTTCTGCAGGCCGATTCCGAGCGTGATGTAGCCGATCTGCGCGACCGAGGAGTAGGCGAGCATCCGCTTGAGGTTCGGCTCGAAGGCGGCGCTGAGGGAAGCGAGGAACATCGCCGCCACCGACAAGGCGATGACCAGGGTGGAGAAGGGCAGGTCCTGCACGGCGATCGCGGCGCCGAACACCGAGAAATAGAATCGCACGAGCAGATAGATGGCGGCCTTGGTCGCCGTCGCGGAGAGAAACACGGTGACCCAGGAGGGGGCGTAGGTATAGGCGTTGGGCAGCCAGGCATGCAGCGGGAAGAGCGCGAGCTTGAGGCCGATCCCGACCGTGATGAAGCCGAGCGCGGCCACGACCGTTCGCGATTGCTCCGGCCAGGCCGGGCCGATCCGCGCCGCCATATCGGCCATGTTGAGGGTGCCGGTCACGAGATAAAGGAGCCCGACCCCGATCACATAGAAGGTGGCGCCGACCGTGCCGACGATAAGGTAGCGATAGGCCGCGAGCAGCGCGCGGCGATCGGGCCCGAGCGCGATCAGCACATAGGTCGAGAGCGAGGCGATCTCGAGGAAGACGAAGGCGTTGAAGGCGTCGCCGGTCACGACGATGCCAAGGAGCCCGGTCAGGCAGAGAAGGAAGATGCACCAGAAGCGCGGCTGCCGGTCCGCCTCGATCTCGAGACCGATCGTCCGCCGCGCGGCGGGCATGATCACCGCGGCGACGACGGAGATCAGCGCCAGCACGAACGCGTTGAAGACGTCCACCCTGTACTCGATGCCCCAGGGCGGCTCCCATCCGCCGATATGATAGGAGATCGGCCCCTGGTTCAGCGCCTGCCAGAGCATCGCTCCGGAAAGGATCGGCAAGGTCCAGCTCACCAGGAGCGTCAGGGCGTATGCGCTCGCGGGGCGGCGCAGGAACGCCGCGACGATGGCTCCGATCAGCGGAAGCACGACCTGAAGGATCGGCAGATGCGGCCAGACCGCGCTCATCCGGTCTGATCCCGCTCGACGATCTCGTCCTCCTCCACCGTGCCGAAGGTCTCGTTGATCCGCACGACCAGCGCCAGGCCGAGCGCCATGGTTGCGACGCCCACCACGATCGCGGTCAGGATCAGGACGTGCGGCAGCGGGTTGGAATAGACGGTGAAGGCGGGATCGAGGATCGGGGCCGTGCCGCCCAGGATCTTCGCCGGTTCGATATAGAGCAGGTACACGGATGTCTGAAAGATCGCGAGGCCGACCAGCTTCTTCACCAGATTGCCGCGCGAGACGACAATGTAGAGACCCGTAACCATCAGGAAGATGGTGACGATGAAATTGTAATGTCCGGCGAGTTTGGAGATGAGCTCCATCAGCGCCCGCGCTCGACGAAGCAGTAGAAGAGGGTGACCATGGTGCCCGAGACGGTGATCAGGACACCGAGCTCGACCAGGAGGATGCCGAGCTCGTGCCCATGCGCCGGATCGGCGGACAGGAAGGCGTAGTCCAGGTAGTTGCGGCCGAAGGCGAGGCCGGCGGCGCCCGTCCCGGCATAGAGCACGAGGCCGGCCGGAATCATTCTCTCAACCAATCCATCCGGCGCGATTCGCTTGGCGGCGCCAAGGCCGAATGTGATGGCGACGAGAATGACCGCGCCGGCGGCGATCACGCCGGCCTGGAATCCGCCGCCCGGGCCGTAGTCGCCGTGGAACTGCACATAAAGCGCGAAGAGCAGGATGAAGGGGAGGATCAGCTTCGTGCCGATCCGCAAGATCAGGTCGAGGCTCATCGCTGCGAATCGCCTCGTTCCCGGGCGCCGTGCCGCCGACCCCTGCGCAGCAGGAGGAGGACGCCGATTCCCGCGGTGAAGATGACGGTGGCCTCGCCGAGCGTGTCGTAGCCGCGATAGTCGGCGAGGATGGCGGAGACCAGGTTCGGAACGTTGGTCTCCTCGATCGAGCGCTCGACATAGCGCGGGACCACGTGCTGATGGATCGGGGTCTCCGCTTCGCCGAAGGGAGGAAGGACCAGCATCCCCCACAGCACAGCCAGGCCGGTCACGGTCGAGACGATGAGCGGCATGACGCGCGGCCGCAGGGGCCGCATCTCGATCGTCTTGACCAGATGAAGGGCGGCGAGCAGCAGGACGGTGGAAATGCCGGCCCCGACAGAGGCTTCCGTCATCGCCACGTCGACCGCGTCCAGCACCACCAGCACGCTGGCGATCAGGAAGCTGTAGATGCTCGCCAGGATGACGACGCCGAACAGGCTGCGCTGGCCGACGATCGCGACCGTCACCACGGCGAGCATGGTCAGAAGCGCCATATTGATGAAGGGTTCCATCGGCTCGGCCCCCGCGTCACTCGCCCCGCCGCTCTCGCGCGAGGAGGGGTTGGATCTTCTCGTGCAGGCAGGTCTGGGCCAGCGCATGCGTGACCACGGGTCCGGTGAAGACGAAGAGCGCCAGGAGAATCACGAGCTTCAGCGCGGTCA
>DATIDB010000061.1:0-7551 GCA_035456545.1 Alphaproteobacteria bacterium
GAAGTGGATTTGCTGGGCTCGCGGCACACATCAAAGCTACTTGGGAGAACCGTTCGGGTGGCCAGACCTACATGAAAATACTCCGGCGCGGCACTACGGATGCCGGTCGAACAGCATAAGATTCATGGCAAGTAGTCGCACCTAGACCCCCGGCCGCCGCGCCTGCATGCGGCACTTGCGGTCGAGGAGCGCGGCGAGGCGCACCGCGGTCTCGGCATCGAGGGTCCCGTCGACGCGCTCGGGGCGGAAATGCCGCTGGAAGGCGGTCACGACCAGGCGCGTGGCCTCGTCATCCGCCCCCGTCTGCGGGCAGTCGTAGCCGTATTCGGCGAGCAGGGCCTGCGCCACGCCGAGCGGCGGCGGCTCGCCTTCCGCGCGATAATCGACCCAAAGGCCGATCCCCGCCTCGGCAAGCCGCGCCCAGGGGAACAGCTCGCCCGGGTCCTGTTTGCGTGCGGGCGCGACGTCGGAATGGCCGAGCACGCGCCAGGGCGGGATGCGGTGGCGGAACAGGATCGCGCGCGCGAGGCCGGTCAGCGCCGCGATCTGCGGCTCGGGAAACGGGCGATAGCCGAATTCATGGCCGGGATTGACCAGCTCGATCCCGATCGAGCAGCCGTTGACGCCCGCCTCGCCCTCCCAGGCGCTGATCCCCGCATGCCAGGCGCGGCGCTCCTCCGGCACCATCGCATAGGTCGTGCCGTCCTCGTCGATCATGTAATGCGCGCTCACCCTCGCCTCGGCGTCGCAGAGCCGAGCCAGCGCCGCCGCCGCGCTCTCCATGCCCGTGTAATGCAGGATGAGCATGTCTATGGCGCGGCCATCCGGGCGCGCGTCGCAGTTGGGGGAGGGGCAGTCGATCGGGTCCGGCATGGGCGCCCCAGTCTAGCCTGAAGAGAGGCGCTCGCGCTTCTCCTCCAGCAGGAGCCAGCGCTCCTCGGCCGCCGCCCGTTCGGCGAGCGCGTCGGCCAGCCGCCCGCTCGCGGCCTCGAAGCCTTGCGGATCGCGGCCGTAGAATCCCGGATCGGCCATCTTGCGCTCCAGCTCCGCGATCTCCTCGGCCAGCGCGTCGAGCCGCTTGGGCAGCGCATCCAGCTCGCTTCGCTCCTGGAAGCTGAGGCGCTCCTTTCGGCTTGCCCGCGGGACCGGCTCGGGGCGCGGCGGCGCCTTCTTCGGCTGCGGCGCGGGCCGCGGCGCGGGCCGTTGGCGCAGATAGTCGCTGTAGCCGCCCGCATACTCCGCGGCGCGGCCGTCCTCCTCCAGCGCGATCACCGAGGTCACCAGCCGGTCGAGAAAATCGCGGTCGTGGCTGACCAGGAGGAGCGTGCCCGGATAATCGGCCAGCGCCTCCTCCAGAAGGTCCAGCGTGTCGAGATCGAGGTCGTTGGTCGGCTCGTCCATGACGATGAGGTTGCTCGGCCGCACGAAGAGCCGCGCCAGCAAAAGCCGGCTGCGCTCGCCGCCCGACAGGCTCTTCACCGGTTGCAGGGCCTGACGCTCCTCGAAGAGGAAATCGCGCAGATAGGCGACGACGTGGCGCGGCTCGCCGCGGACCATCACGCTGTCGCCGGCGGGCGCGAGCGTCTTCCATAGGCTCGCCTCGGGATCGAGGCTCTCGCGCATTTGCTCGAAGAAGAGGACCTGCAGATTGGTCCCGAGGCGCACCGACCCCTCGTCGGGCGCCATTCGCCCGGTGAGAATGTTCAGGAGCGTGGTCTTGCCGGCGCCGTTCGGGCCGATGATGCCGACGCGGTCGCCGCGCAGGATTCGCGTGGAGAAGCCGCTAAGGATGCGGCGCACGCCGTTTCCGCCCGCGAAGGACTTGCCGATGCCCTCCGCCTCGATGACCAGCCGGCCGCCGCTTTCCGGGGCTCCAGCGGCGAGCTTCGCGCGCCCCTGCGCGCGCTGCCGTTGCTTGCGCTCGCGGCGCAACGCTTCCAGCGCACGTCGGCGGCCTTCGTTGCGCTTGCGCCGCGCGGTGATGCCGCGGTTGTACCAGCGTGTCTCCGCCTCGATCCGCCTGTCGAGCCGGTGCGCAGCCGCCTCCTCTCGCTCCAGAATGGCCTCGGCCCACTCCTCGAATTCGGGGAAGCCCCGGTCGAGCATGAGGAGGCGCCCCCGATCGATCCACCAGGTCCGACGGGTCAGGCGGCTGAGGAATGCGCGGTCGTGGCTGATCGTCAGGATGCCGGCGGGATGCTCGGCCAGCTCCTCCTCCAACCATTCGATGGTCGACAGGTCGAGATGGTTGGTCGGCTCGTCGAGCAGGAGGATGTCCGGCTCGCCGACGAGCGCGCGGGCGAGGTCGGCGCGGCGCGCCTCGCCGCCGGACAAATCGGCGACCGCGCGGCCTCCGTCGAGCGACAGGCGGTCGAGCAGCGCGGCGATGCGGTGATCGGCGCCGCCGAGCGGTCCGAGGCCCGCCGCCACATGCGTGGCCACCGTCGCGCCCGGAGCGGGGCGCGGCTCTTGCGGAAGATAGGCGATGAGCGTCCCCGGCTGCACGAAGCGGACGCCGCCGTCGAGCTCGACCTCCCCCGCCAGCGCCTTCAGCAGCGTCGACTTGCCGGCTCCGTTGCGCCCGACGAGGCAGGCTCGATCGCCGCGCGCGAGGGCGATATCCGCCCCCTCGAGGAGCGCGCGCCCCCCGAACGTGATCCGAGCTCCGGCGAGCGCGACGAGCGACGCCATATCGATATCCGCTTCGGTTGCAAAATCCGGTCCGCGGTCGGCGGCGCGAGGACCCTATCAAGTCCCAAACGCGGCGGCCAAGCGCCAGTCCCGGCGGCTTTGGCCAGAGGTATTACCACGAAACGGCTATCGGGCCAGCCTGCGGGACGGAACGGCCGAAATCTCCTTGGCGTTACCTCGCCCTGAGCGGAAGGGCGCGGCTGCAAGCCGCGCCCGCTTCCCCAGTCACAGATGCGGAGGAGATCGAGATGCTGAATCGTCGAGTGCTCTGGTTGTTCGCGCTGTTCGCGATGGGCTCTCTCAACGCATTCGCGCTCAGCGCCTGCAACACGATGCGCGGCGCGGGCGAGGACATCGAAGCCTCGGGCGAGATGATCCAGGAGGGCGCCGAGGACACCGAAGAAGCGATCGAGGAGTAAGGCGAGGGCCGGGGCCGTCGCGCCCCGGCCCGCCTGTTCTCAACTCCGCTGGGCATGGAGCAGCTTTTCGAATCGGCCGCCTCGACCCATCTCGGCGCTGCGGAGGTCGCTCTCCGGCTGGTGGCTGCGGTCGTTTTCGGGCTTTTCGCGGGCATCGACCGCGAGCTGCGCGGCAAGGCCGCCGGCATGCGAACGCATATGCTGGTGTCGCTGGCGGCCGCCGCCTTCACAATCCTCACCTTCGAGCTGTTCTATCGGGTCACGGCAGCGGATGAGAACGCCGCGGCCGATCCCTTGCGCATCGCCGAGGCGGTGGTGACCGGCGTCGCTTTCCTCGGCGGGGGCGCGATCATCCGCTCGGGCGGCGGGGTTCAGGGCCTGACGACCGGGGCGAATATCTGGCTCGCCGGCGCGATCGGCGTCGCCTGCGGAGCGGGCCTCTACCTGGTGGCGGCGATCTGCCTCGTCCTGGCCTTGGTGGTGCTGGTGGTCATGGGCTGGATCGAGCGCAGGTTCCTGGGCACGGGCGGGCCGGAGTAGGAACCCGACGCCTCTCCGCCTGGCCGGCCGCCCGTGCTAGCCTCCGCGCCCATGGCGGACTTGTCCGGGGCCTGGCAATTCTGGATCGATCGGGGCGGCACCTTCACCGACGTGGTCGGGCTCGATCCCGCGGGGCGGCTGCATACCCGCAAGCTCCTCTCCGAGAACCCCGAGCATTACCGGGACGCCGCGGTACAGGGCATCCGCGATCTGCTGGGAATTGACGCCGAGGCGCCGATTCCGGCCCAGCGCATCGAGGCGGTGAAGATGGGCACGACGGTCGCCACCAATGCGCTCCTGGAGCGCAAGGGCGACCGGACCTTGCTGGCGATCACCCGCGGCTTCGCCGACGCCTTGCGGATCGGCACGCAAGCGCGGCCCAAGATCTTCGCGCGGCAGATCCTCCTTCCGCAGATGCTCTACGAGCGCGTGGTCGAGATCGACGAGCGCGTCACCGCCGAGGGCGAGATCCTGTGCCCGGTCGATCTCGACGCCGCGCGGCGGGCGCTCGCCGCGGCCCACGAGGCCGGCATTCGGTCGGTGGCGATCGTGCTCCTGCACGGCTATCGCCACGCCGCGCATGAGCGCCAGGTCGCGGCGCTGGCGCGCGAGATCGGCTTCACGCAGGTCTCGGTCTCGCACGAGGTCGCGCCTCTGATGCGGATCGTGCCGCGCGGCGACACCACGGTGGTCGACGCCTATCTCTCCCCGATCCTCAGGCGCTATGTCGATCAGGTCGCGGGCGCGCTCGGGGATGCGCGGCTCTTCTTCATGCAGTCGCATGGCGGCCTGACCGAGGCGGGCAAGTTCCAGGGCAAGGACAGCATCCTCTCGGGCCCGGCCGGCGGTGTGGTGGGCGCCGTCGCCGTCGGGCGCATGGCCGGCTTCGAGCGGCTGATCGGCTTCGACATGGGCGGCACCTCGACCGACGTCACGCATTTCGACGGCGAATACGAGCGCGCTTTCGAGACCGAGGTCGCCGGCGTGCGCATGCGCGCGCCCATGCTGCGCATCCACACCGTCGCGGCGGGGGGCGGCTCGATCCTCGGTTTCGACGGCGCGCGCTTCCGCGTCGGTCCGCATTCGGCCGGTGCCGATCCCGGTCCCGCCTGCTACCGGCGCGGCGGGCCGCTCACCGTCACCGACTGCAATGTCATGCTGGGCAAGCTCCAGCCCGACTTTTTCCCGGCGATCTTCGGCCCGGGCCAGGACCTGCCGCTCGATTCCATCCTCGTGCGCGAGCGTTTCGCCAAGCTTGCCGAGGAGGTCTCGTCGGCGACCGGCTCCGACCGCTCGCCCGAGGAGGTTGCGGAGGGGTTTCTCACCATCGCCGTGCAGAACATGGCGAATGCGATCAAGCACATCTCCGTGCAGCGCGGCTACGACGTGACGCGCTACACGCTCTGCTGCTTCGGCGGCGCGGGCGGCCAGCATGCCTGCCTCGTCGCGGACGCGCTCGGCATCACCCGCGTGCTGCTGCACCCGCTGGCCGGCGTCCTCTCGGCCTATGGGATGGGGCTTGCCGATATCCGCGCCATCCGCGAGGAGGCGGTGGAAACGGTGCTTGCGCCAGGCGCGATGGAGGGGCTCGCCGTCATTCTCGACCGCCTGGCGGCGGCGGCGGTCGCCGAAGTCGCGGCGCAGGCCGTGCCGGCCGAACGCATCTCGGTCGAGCGCCGCGTCGCGCTCAAATATCAGGGCACCGACAGCCCGCTGCCGATCGCCTTCGGGCCCGCGGCGGAGATGCAGGACGCCTTCGCCGAGCTCTACCGCCAACGCTACGGCTTCTCGATGCCCGGAAAGGCGCTGATCGTCGAATCCGTGGCGGCCGAGGCGATCGGCGCGGGCGAGCCGGTGGCCGACCAGGTCGTCGAGCGTGTCAAACGCGAGGGTCCGCCGATCCCCGCGGCGGTCCGCCCGATCTTCACTGGCGTCTTGGCGCAGGAGGCGGGCTTCTATCGCCGGGCCGAGCTTCGGCCGGGCGACGTCATTCTCGGGCCCGCGGTGATCGTCGAGGACAACGCCACCACCGTCGTCGAACCGGGCTGGCAGGCGGAGGTGACGCGGCTCGATCATCTCCTGCTCACCCGCGCGGTCCCTGCGCAACGTCGCGCGAAGATCGGCACGACCGTGGATCCCGTGATGCTGGAGGTGTTCAACAACCTCTTCATGGCGATCGCCGAGCAGATGGGCGTGACGCTCGCCAACACCGCCTATTCGGTGAACATCAAGGAGCGGCTCGATTTCTCCTGCGCGCTGTTCGACGGCGCCGGCGGGCTCATCGCCAACGCCCCGCACATGCCGGTGCATCTTGGCTCGATGGGCGAAAGCGTGACCACCGTCATCCGCCTGCATGGAGACGGCATGAGGCCGGGCGATTCCTACGTCCTCAACGCGCCCTATAACGGCGGGACGCATCTGCCGGACATCACCGTGGTGACGCCGGTCTTCTCCGATGACGGCGGCGCGCTGCTGTTCTATGTCGCGAGCCGCGGGCATCACGCCGATGTCGGGGGCATCACGCCGGGCTCGATGCCGCCGGACAGCTGCAGCGTCGAGGAGGAGGGGGTGCTCCTCGACGCGTTGCCGCTGGTCCGCCGGGGCCGCTTCCTGGAGGAGGAGATCGCCGCGACGCTGGGTTCCGGCCCGTACCCCGCGCGCAACATCCCGCAGAACATCGCCGATCTCCGCGCCCAGATCGCCGCCAACGAGAAGGGCGTGCAGGAGCTGCGCAAGATGGTGGCGGAATTCGGCCTCGACACCGTCCGCGCCTATATGCGCCACGTCCAGGACAATGCCGAGGCGGAGGTGCGCCGCGTCATCGGCGTGCTCAAGCCCGGGCGCTTCGAGTACGAGATGGACGACGGATCGTCGGTCCGCGTCGCGGTCTCGATCGATGCCGGGCGGCAGGAGGCGGCGATCGACTTCACCGGCACGAGCGCGCAGCAGCCGACCAATTTCAACGCGCCCGCCGCGGTCTGCCGCGCCGCGGTCCTCTATGTCTTCCGCACGCTGGTCGACGACGACATCCCGATGAACGAAGGGTGCCTGAAGCCGATCCGGATCGTCATTCCGGAGGGATCGATGCTGCGGCCGCGCTATCCGGCCGCGGTGGTGGCCGGCAATGTCGAGACCTCGCAGGTCATCACCGATACCCTCTACGGAGCGCTCGGCTCGATGGCCGCCGCGCAGGGCACGATGAACAACTTCACCTTCGGCGACGAGCGGCATCAATATTACGAGACCGTCTGCGGCGGGTCGGGCGCGGGCCCCGATTTCGACGGGACGGATGCCGTCCATACCCATATGACCAACTCGCGGCTGACCGACGCGGAAGTGCTGGAATGGCGCTTTCCCGTCCTGGTGGAGGAGTTCCGCATCCGGCGCGGCAGCGGGGGCAAAGGCCGGCATCGGGGCGGCGACGGGGTGGTGCGGCGCATCCGCTTCCGCGAGCCGATGACCGCGGCCATCCTGGCGAACCGGCGGCGGGTCCCGCCTTTCGGCCTCGCGGGCGGAGGCGCAGGCGCGGCGGGACGCAACTATGTCGAGCGCGCCGACGGCCGGGTCGAGGAGCTTGCCGCGACCGGCAAGGCCGAGATGGCGGCAGGCGATGTGTTCGTGATCGAGACTCCCGGCGGAGGCGGCTATGGCGCAGGCTGAGGCGCGGCGGCAGGCATCGTCGGCCTGTCTCGATGCGCTCAAGGCGCGGTTCGGCGAGCGCGTCTCGACCGCCGCGGCGGTGCTGGAGAGCCATGGCCGCGACGAGAGCTATCACGCGGCGTCTCCGCCCGATGCGGTGGTGTTCCCCGAAAGCGTCGAGGAGATTGCCGCGATCGTCGGCATCGCGCGCGAGCACCGCACCCCGATCATCCCGTTCGGCGCGGGCACCTCGTTGGAGGGC
>DATIDB010000062.1:0-4039 GCA_035456545.1 Alphaproteobacteria bacterium
GGCGGCAAGCGCCAGCAGCAACAGCCCCGGCAGAAGGAGGTCGGTCCAGCGGCGCAGCATCCTGGGGCCGGGAGCATAGATCGCGGGGCGGCTCTGCGCGAGAGGGACGCGCGCGGGCGGTCACACTGGGGCTATACACCATAGAATTGCGCGGACGACTGCGTGAACGCCGCTACGTTGCGGTCTTAGCATCGGAGGAGGGTCTCTCGTTGCGAAGCGTGCGTCTGACCGCCGCCCTCATCCTGTCCTTGGCTGCGCCCGCCGCCGCTCAGGAGATGCCCCAGGTGGACTGCGACAGGCTGCATTTCCGTATCGTCGGCGAGGAGTCTGAGCGCACCTGTCGGGCGATGGAGCGCCAGGGAGACGAAGGGCGGTGGCGGCAGGAGCACATCGTGGCGGAGGGGATGACCGGCATTTACGCCGTCTCGCGGGCCATTCCCGTGTCGGGGCATGGCTATATGCTCCCGGTCAGCCCGCGGAGCGCGGCGGAGCGCGCGGGTCTGCGCGACATCGAGGACTGGGGAGCGCAGATGCGCATCGAAGGCTACCGCGCGCACGGTTTCACCGCGCGTCCGCCGGAGGGGCGGGATCGGCTGCGTTGCCTCGCCTTCGTCCGCAATCCGGCGCCAACCGGAGGGGCCCAGATCCAGATCGTCGGCGTCTATTTCACCTTGCCCGGAGCGGCGATGGATGAGGCGGCGGCCGCCCAGGTGCTGGAGCGGATTGAGGCGAATTGATCGGCTGAACGAGCGACTCGACGGCCGCTCCGCCGCCATGCTCGAGCCGACCCGCCTCGCAATGCGGCTTTCCAGCCTCGCGGCCGAGGCCTGGCGCTCAGGCCTCCTGCTTCAACCGGCTTTCGGTGAGCGCGCCGGCTCCCTCGAGGATGGGATAGGCGACCGAGGTGAGGTGCGAGTTGATGCGCTTCAGATCGCGCAGGACGTCCAGATGCAGGCCGCTGGTCTCCAGGCTTTCGATCTTGCCGCTGCGCAGCCGCGCGAGATGGCTTTCCGAGGCGGCGCGCTCCAGCTCGCGGAACTGCACCTTCTCCTCGATCAGCCGCCGCGCCATGCGGGCATCGCCCGCGATGAAGACATTGAGCGCCAGCTTGAAGTTCTCCATCAGCCGCTGGTGCATCCGCTCGATCTCGCCGAGGCCCTCGAGCGAGAAATTCAGTCGGTTCTTGATCTTCTTGGCGGCCAGCTCCATCAGGTTCTTATCGATGATATCGCCGATATGCTCGAGATTGGTGGTGAAGGTGATGACGTCGATGCAGCGGCGGCTTTCCTCCGGGTCGAGCGATTCGCGCGAGACCTTGGTGAGGTAGAGCTTGATCGTCTCCTGCAGCCGGTCGACGGTGTCGTCCATGTTCTCGACCTCGCGCATCAGGCGCCGGTCGTCGGTGCGGAAGACGTCCATGGTCTTGCGCAGCATCTCCGCGACGATGTCGCCCAGGCGCAGGGTCTCGCGCGCGGCCGAGGCGATGGCGACCGACGGGGTCTCGATCGCCGAGGGGTCGAGATAACGGGCGCGCCCCGCATCCTCCGGCTCCGGCCTATCGGGCCAGAGCCGGTTCAGAATCTTGGCCATCGGTCCGATCAGCGGCAGGAACACTAGGGCCAGCGCGAGGTTGAAGCCGGTATGAAGGTCGGCGATCTGCCGCTCCGGCGCCAATTCGATCCGGGCGAGCAAAAGGGCGATCTCGTCGAGCAACGGCAGCGCGATCGCCACGCCGGCAAGCCGGAAGAGGAAGTTGCCGAGCGGCACGCGGCGGGCCCGGGGCTCGGCCCCGGAGGTGGCGAGGATCGGCGTCAGGCCCCCGCCGAGATTGGCGCCAAGGACGAGGGCGAGGGCGAGCGGCAGGCCGATCGCGCCTTCGCCGGCGAGCGCGATCACAAGCAGGACCACGGCGAGGCTCGAGGCGGAGAGAACGGTCAGCCCCGCGGCGACCACCACGGCCAGGACGGGCTCGCCGGCAAGCCCTTCGAGCAGGCTCTGCACCGTCTCCGATTCGCGCAAGGGAACCGCCGTCGCGGTGAGCTGCTGGAGCGCGAGCAGCATGAGGCCGAGGCCGACGATCAGCCGGCCGATGTCCTGGAAGCGGGTCGCGCGCCCGCTCATGAAGACCGCGACGCCGACCAGGATGAGGAGGGGCGAAAGCCAGTGAATATCGAAGGAGAGGGCCTGCGCGACCAGGCTGGTGCCGACATCCGCGCCAAGCATGACCGCGAGCGCCGCGCCGGTCCCGACCAGGCCGCGCCCGGCGAAGCTCGCGGCCATGAGGGCGGTGGCCGTCGAGCTCTGCAATAGGAGCGTAATGCCAAGCCCGGTGAACACCGCGGCGAAGCGGTTCTCCATGCTCGCGCCCAGGCGCCGGCGCAGAACCGCGCCATAGGCGCGGAGCACGCCGGTCTTGACCATGCGCAAGCCCCAGAGCAGAAGGGCGGCCGAGCCCAACAGCCCGAGCAGGACGTCCGTGCCGCTGATGGTTTGGTCCTCCGGGCCCTGAAGGCGGCGCGCCCCCCGGCGCCCGTCCTCGAGGGCCAAGCTTCAACGAAACCCGTTCCCGTCCGGTGAACGGCGCGGCGGCCGCCGCGCTCCACCGACGTCACCGTTCTGTAACATGGAATGCCCCTTTCAGGAATGGGAGAGGGAATGGCCGGACGCAGTTCTCCCGCCCGCGATTGCCGCGAACCCGCCCTTGCCAGCAACCCGCCCCGGCGGCTATGTCAGGCGCGGCGACTCCAGGAGAAGACAAGGTTTCACCCATGGCGATCGATCGCTCGACCGTCCTCAAGATCGCGACCCTCGCCCGCATCCGCGTGCCGGAGGCGGAGCTCGACCATCTCGCGGGCGAGCTGCAGGGCATCGTGCAATGGGTCGAGCAGCTCAACCAGGTCGACGTCACCGGGGTCGAGCCGATGACCTCCGTCCGTCCCATGCGCCTCAAGATGCGCAAGGACGAGGTCACCGACGGCGGCATCCGCGACAAGGTCCTCGCCAATGCGCCCGAGGCGGCCGGCGGCTTCTTCGCCGTGCCGAAGGTGGTCGAATGAGCGGCCTGACCGACCTCACGATCTCGGAGGCGCTGGACGGCCTCGGGCGCAAGTCCTTCTCGGCCGCCGAGCTGACGGACGCGCATATCGCCGCCGTCGAGAGCGCGCGCGGCCTCAACGCCTTCATCACCGAGACGCCGGAGCAGGCCCGCGCGATGGCGAAGGCCTCCGACGCGCGGCGCGCCAAGGGACCGGCGGGGCTGCTCGAGGGCATCCCGCTCGCCATCAAGGACCTGTTCTGCACCGAGGGGGTGCTGACCACCGCCGGCTCGCACATCCTCGACGGCTACAAGCCGCAATACGAGTCCACCGTCACCGCCAAGCTTTGGGCGGCCGGCGCCGTCATGCTCGGCAAGACCAATCTCGACGAGTTCGCGATGGGCTCGTCCAACATGACCTCCTATTACGGCCCGGTCGAAAGCCCCTGGAAGCGGCGCGGCGACAACCGCAAGCTGGTGCCGGGCGGCTCCTCGGGCGGCTCGGCGGCGGCGGTGGCGGCGCGCATCGCGCTGGGCGCGACCGGCACCGACACCGGCGGCTCGATCCGCCAGCCCGCCTCCTTCACCGGCATCGTCGGCCTCAAGCCGACCTATGGGCGCGTCTCGCGCTGGGGCATCGTCGCCTTCGCCTCCTCGCTCGACCAGGCGGGGCCGATGACGCGCTCGGTCGCCGACGCCGCGACGATGCTGCAGGCGATGGCCGGGCACGACCCCAAGGACTCCACCTCAGCCGACATTCCCGTGCCGGACTACTTCGCTGAGCTGCCGGCATCGGACGACGAGGCGGCCGCCAGCCTCCGCGGCGTGAGGCTGGGCCTGCCTCGGCAGTACTTCGTCAAGGGCATGGAATCGGGCGTCGAAGCGCGCATCCGCGAGGCCGTCGCGACTCTTCAGGCCGCCGGGGCAGAGGTCGTCGATATCGACCTGCCGCACACCGACTACGGCCTGGCGACCTACTACATCATCGCGCCGGCCGAGGCGTCG
>DATIDB010000063.1:0-2904 GCA_035456545.1 Alphaproteobacteria bacterium
TAGGCGACGTTCTCCGCGACCGTCATGTGCGGGAAGACCGCGTAATGCTGGAACACCATGCCGAGATGGCGATGCCAAGGGGGCACCGCCGCGACATCGCGGCCGTCGATGAGGATGCGGCCGCGATCCGGCCGCTCCAGGCCCGCGACCATCCTGAGGATCGTCGATTTGCCCGAGCCGCTGGGACCGAGGAAGGTGAAGAACTCGCCGCGATGGACGCGGAGCGACAGGTCTTCGGCGACCACCGTGGCGCCGAACCGCTTCGAGACCCCATCGATGTCCAGGATTGGCTCGGCCATCGCACCCGATCGGCGTCAGCGGCCGAGCTCGGCGATCGAGACTTCCAGCGCCAGCTCGACCGCACGGGCGCTCACCTTCAGCTCCATGGAGGCCAGATCGCCGCGCTGATGCAGCTCCATGCGCGCCTCGGTCTTCATTTCCTGCAGCAGGAGCGCGACCTGCTCGGGCAGGTAGGGGACATGCATGAAGCCGCAGAGCGCCGGCCGCCGGGTCGCTGCGGCGGCGCTGATGAGACTATAGAGGCAGGCATTGCACAGGAAGGTGCCCGCGGTGTTGGAGATGCGCGCCGGAATGCCGGCCTCCAGCAGCCGGCGCTCGATCTTGCGGATCGGCAGGGTGGCATAGATCGCGGTCGCGCCGTTGCCGAGGATCGGCTCGTCGCTGGCGAGCCGGCCGACATTGTCCGCGATCTCGAAATCCGCGAGATTGAGCGCCACCCGTTCAATGCGAATCAGCGGCGCCCCCGGCCACAGGCCCAGGCTGATCACCACGCGCGGATCGAGCTCCTCGATGAGCCCGGTCAAGACGGACCCGATCTCGGCAAGCGACACCGGGAGCTGCCGCCCCACCACCTTCATGCCCGCGACGGTGCGCCCGTCCAAACCCGCGGCGATCTCGGAGGAAGGGTTGCGGCCGCGCCCGCCATAAGGCGTGAATCCGGTGACGAGAGCGCGATCTTCTGGCATCTCCAGCCTCGCAGCGATGACCCGTGCAGCCTCCAAATCGCCATCCCGGAGCGCCACGTCTCAGACTAAGCTCAAGGGGGCGACGCCGCAGGAGTTTCCGCCATGGCCACGGTCGATCTCAATTGCGATTTGGGCGAGGGGTACGGCGACTGGCGGATGGGCGACGATGCGGCCATGCTGCGGATCGTCACCTCCGTCAACGTGGCCTGCGGGTTCCACGCTGGCGACCCGCAGATCATGGCCGGCACCTTCGCGGCGGCAAAGCAACGCGGCGTGGCGGTCGGCGCGCATCCCGGCTATCCCGACATCCAGGGATTTGGCCGTAGGCACATTCCGTATTCCCCCGCCGAAATCGAGCGGATCATCGCCTATCAGCTCGGGGCCGCGATCGCGGTCGCCAGGCTTGCCGGCCACCGGATCACGCATGTGAAGGCCCATGGCGCGCTCGGCAATCTGGCCGCGGACGACCGAAGCATCGCCGATGCGGTGGTGCGGGCCACGAAGGCGGTCGATCTCGGCCTCACGATCCTTGCCATCGCGGGAACGGAGATCGAGCGCGCCGCGGACGGCGCGGGCATGCGGGCCGCCCGCGAGATCTTCGCCGATCGCGCCTATACGCCCACGGGACGTCTAGTCCCGCGCAAGGAGCCGGGCGCGGTCATCCACGATCCCGGGGCGGCGGCCACGCGGGTAGTGCGGATGCTCGAAGCCGGGGCGGTGATCGCGGTGGACGGCACGCGGGTCCCGGTCGGCATCGACAGCATCTGCGTGCATGGCGACACGCCGGGCGCGGTCGCGCTCGCGAGCGCCGTCCGTGCGGCCGTCACAAAGGCCGGCTTCGACCTGCGTCCCTTCGCCTCGTGACGCAGGACGGTTCACCGGCCTTCGGTCCGGAAGTCCGGTTTCTCCATGCCGGCGAGACGGCGCTGGTGGTGGAGTTCGGCGTCGCGATCGATCCCGCCATCCATGAACGGGTCCTCGTGCTCGATCGCGCGCTTGCGGCCACCCCCATCGAGGGTGTTGTCGAGACGGTCCCGACCTATCGCTCGCTGATGATTCACTACGATCCCACCCGGATCCAGCCGCAAGCCCTCATCGACAGCGTGCGGGCCCTGCCTCCTGCCGGCGTTGCAGCCACATCGCCGCCGCGCCGTTGGCTGGTCCCGGCCTGCTACGGGCCGGAGCATGCGCCCGATCTCGACGGTGTCGCCGCGGCCCTTGGCCTCTCGCCGGAGCGGGTGGTGGCGCTGCACAGCGGAGCCACCTACCGCATCTACATGTATGGGTTCGCGCCGGGCTTTGCCTATCTCGGCGGTCTGCCCCAGGAGCTTGCGATCTCGCGGCGGGCCACACCGCGCCCGCGCGCCGAGGCGAACAGCCTCATCATAGCGGGCGGGCAGGCCGTGATCACCACGGTGCCGATGCCGACCGGCTGGCACGTGCTCGGCCGGACGCCGGAGCGGTTCTTCGCGCTCGGGCGCGACCCGGTGTTTCTGGCCGCGGTGGGCGATGAGGTGCGGTTCGACCCCATCGACGAGCCCACATTCGCGGCACTGGAGCGGCGGGCCGAGGCGGGCGAGGTGGTGGTCCGCATCCTGGAGCAGGCCCGATGGTGAGCCTGCGCGTCCTGCGGGCGGGTCCGGGCACGACGATTCAGGACCAGGGGCGCTGGGGATACCTGCGCTTCGGGGTGGGCGAGAGCGGGCCCATGGATTGGATCGGCCACGCTCGGGCCAACATTCTGGCCGGCAACGCCCCGGGCGTCGCGGCCCTGGAGATTGGGATCGGCGGGATCGAGCTGCAGGCCGAAGGCGGACCTGTCTGGATCGGCCATGCCGGCGCGCCGTTCGATCTGGCGCGCAACGGAACAGCCCTTCCCTCCTGCGGGCGCACGCGGCTTCAAGAGGGAGACCGACTG
>DATIDB010000064.1:0-5546 GCA_035456545.1 Alphaproteobacteria bacterium
GGTCTTCACATTGACCTTGCAGCTCGTCTTGGCTTCGAAATCGGTGACCCAGTCAAACGCCTTGTCGGTCTCGCCGCGCTCGATATAGCCCGGCCAAGCCACGATATCGACCTGGCCCTCGCCCTTGCAGACCTTCTTCAGGGCCTCCGCATCGGCGCCCTGAGCGGCAAGCGCGAACGCCGCCACGGCCAGGCTCAACGCCCACCGTTTCGTCACAACTGTCATGATGTTCCAAACCTCCCTATGCCGCCGGCGAACTCTTGGTGGGTCGCCGGCCAGGCGGGACAAAGCCTAGCAGCAAGCCTCGTAGGCGGGCAACCCGGGCCAAGGAGCCCCCGATTGGCAGCGCAGCAAGCCTCGTCGGCGGGCAACCCGGGGGCGTTCGGACGCAGAACAACCGGCGGCTCCGACGGAAAATCCCTTACGAACCCCCAGGCTCGGTCAGCTTGAAGGTGACCGGGATCTCGACCGTTCCGGCGACCGGCTGGCCGCCTGAGCGCGCCGGCTCGAACCGCCAGCGCTCCAGGGCCTCGACGGCTGCGGCGTCCAGCAGCGCGCTGCCGCTGGAGCGCAGGATTTCCACGCCGGCGGGCGCGCCGTCCGCGCCGACCCGAACCTCCACCAGCACCTCCCCTTCGATGCCGCGCCGGCGGGCCGCCGCCGGATACCGAGGCCAGGGATTGGCCTCGCCACCGGCCTCGTAGCGAGGCGGTTCGGACGTCCCCGCCCCCGGCGCGGCGACGGAATCCATGGGTTCCCCGGCCGGCAAGGCCACAAGCTGCGCGGGCGGAGCGGAGGGGTTCGGCCCGCGTTCGGGCGGCGCATCGCTCGCGGCCGGCTGCGCAGGCGCGGGGCTCTCTTCGGGCGGGGAAGGCTTGCGCGCGGGCGGCGGCGGGGACGCCTGCTCCGGAGCGGGCGCGATCTCGGCCGCAGCCAACGGCCGCGGTTCGGGCTGAACGGGCTCAGAATCCGCGACGGGCGGGGAGCGGTCCTCGACGACGGCCAGCTCCGCGATCGGGTCCGCTTCCGATTCGGGCGGGTTCGCGACGGGCTCCGGCTCCGGCTCCTCCTGCGCCTTCCCCGAGGCGCTCGCCGCCGCGCCGGCCGGCGCCGGAGACACGACGACCGACACCTCGACCGCCGGCAGCGGGAGCTGCGGCCCCTCGCCCGCGGCCGCGATCAGCACCGCCGCAAGCGCCGTCCCATGGAAGAGGAGCGATGCCACCGCAGCCCAGCCGAACCCCCTGCGCCCGTCGCCGAACGAGGCGTGCGGGCGGATGCGCTCCTCCGGTTCGGGCGCAAGGCCGGTCATCGCCGCGCCTGCGCATCGAGGCGCGACCAGGGCACCAAATAGGGCCTCCCCTCCGCCTCCCCGAATTGCGCCCGGATGTGGTAGCTCTCCGCCAGATTCGCCGGGCTCAGCACCTCGGCCGGCGCACCGTCCGCGAGAAGGCGGCCATGCGCGAGCAAGGCAAGCCGATCGCAGAACCGGGCGGCGAGCGCCAGATCGTGCAGCACCACCAGGATGGCCATGCCGTCCCGGGCGCGCGCGCCGAGCAGCTCCATCACCTTCAGCGCGTGATAGGGGTCGAGCCCGGAGACCGGCTCGTCCGCGAGGAGGATGTCCGGCGTGCCGGCCAAGCAGCGCGCGAGGAGCACGCGGGCCCGCTCGCCGCCGGAGAGGGCGGCGATGGGGCGCTCGGCCAGATCGGCGGTCTCGGTCTCCTCCAGCGCGCGCTCGACGGCGCCTCGATCGGGCCCGGCGGGGTGCGCCCACGGCTCCAGATAGGGCAGCCGTCCCAGCTCGACGACCCGGCGCACGGTCAGCGGCCAGTCCACGCGCTGCCCTTGCGCCAGGTAGGCGATGCGGCGGGCGCGCAATCTGCGCGAGGTCCGCGCCAATGGCTCCTCGTCGAGGAGGATGCGCCCTCCCGCCGCCGGGACCAGACCCGCCAGCGCGCGCAGCAGCGTCGTCTTCCCCGCCCCGTTCGGTCCGATCAGCCCGACTAGCCGCCCCTGCCCCAGTGCCAGGTCGACGCCGTTCAGGACCGCTCGGCGGCCGAGCGTCACGCAAAGGCCCTCCGCCCGCAGCCCGGTCATGCGACGCTCCGCCGGGTCTTGAGCACGAGGCCGAGGAAGAAGGGCGCGCCGATCAGCGCCGTCACCACGCCGAGCTTCAGCTCGAACTGCGATGGGAGGAGCCGGAGCGCGATGTCGGAGGCCAAGGTCAGCGCCGCGCCGCCAAGCGCGCTCAAGGGCAGCAATGCGCTCGGGCGATAGCCGACCAGCGGGCGCAGGAGATGCGGCACCACCAGCCCGACGAAGCCGATGACGCCGGTGACCGAGACCGCCCCTCCGACCGCCATCGCGGCGCCGAGGATCACGCGCCAGCGCACCGCCGCCAGGTGAAAGCCGAGGCTCTCGGCGGTATCCTCGCCAAGGGAGAGCGCGTCGAGCGCCCGGCCATCGGCCAGCATCAGCGCCGAGCCGATGAGGATGAAAGGTCCGGCGAGCCAGACCTGATCGAAGCTGCGATCGGCAAGCGAGCCCAAGAGCCAGTGCACGATCTCCTGCACCGCATAGGGACTCGGCGCCAGGTTCAAGAGCAGCGCTGTCAGGGCCGCGGTGAAGCTGTTGAGGGCGATGCCGGCGAGGATCAGGGTCAGCACGCCGCCTTCCCGCCCGGCGATCGCGTAGAGCAGCGCGACCGCAAGGAATGCTCCGGCCAGGCCGCCCAAGGGCAGCGCCAGCGGGACGAGCGTCGAGAGCCCGAAATAGAGCGCCGCCACGGCCCCGAGCGCCGCGGCGCCCGAAGCGCCGATGAGGCCGGGTTCGGCCAAGGGGTTGCGCAAGAGGCCCTGCAGGGCAGCGCCCGCCAGCCCAAGCGTCCCGCCGACCAGCACGCCGAGGATGGCGCGTGGCAGGCGGATTTCGCGCAAGATGAGCGCGACGGTTTCGGCGTCCTCCCCGGCGGCGCGCGAGAGCAGCGAGAGCACCCCCAGCCCCGACCGGCCGATGGCGAGCGAGGCGAAGAACAGCAGGACCACAACGGCCGTGAGCACGGCCGCGGCGACGCCGCCCTGTTCGCGCTGTGAGACATGCGCGCCGGCGAGGATGGTCATGATCCGGGCCCTTCCGTCAGCACGCGATCGCGGGCGGCGGCCAGGAGTTCCGCCGCCTCGACCGTGTATGGACCCGGGCAGACCCAGAGCGATGCGGGAACGACGATGCGCACGGCATGCCGTGCCACCGCCTTCAGCGCGGGATGGCTGAGTACCTGGCGCGCCAGCGAGGGCGCATCCTGAGCCTCGATGGAATGGATCAGCAGCGCCGGCCGCGCCAGGGCGAGATCCTCGAGCGAAAGGGCCGAATAGCCGAAGAGCCCCAGGCGGCGGCCCAGATTCTCGAGCCCGGCGGCGGCGATGACCGCATCGATGAGCGTGCCCTTCGCCGGGGTGATGCCGTTCTCCTGATAGACCGCGGCCAGGGGAACCTGCTCCCGCCTCCCTCGCTCCAGCGCATCGAGCCGCCGATCCATCTCCTCCACGAGCGCCTCGCCGCGATCGAGATGCCCGAGCGCCCGCGCCACCGACAGGACCTGGGCGCGGATCGCGGCGAAATCCGCCGGCACCTCAAGCGGGAGCACCGGAATGCCGAGCCGAGCGAGCAGCTCCTGCGTCGCCGGGTTGCTGAACGTGCCGCCCACCACCAAGGTCGGCTCCGCTGCGAGCAGCTCCTCGGCCTGCCCGCGATTGGTCGCAACGCCGCGCGCCCGCTCGGCGAAATGCGAGAAGCTCGGATCGGCGGCGTAGTAGCTGAGGCTCGCGATCTCCTCGCGGTCGGCCAGCATCAGCACCAACTGGTCGGAGCAGACATTGAGCGAAGCGACCCGAAGCCCTGCCTCGGCAGGCGCAGCGGGCGCGAGCGGGAGAAGAAGGAGCAGCATCCGCGCCGCTCCCCTCCGCCAGTCCCTGCCCGACCTCCGGCGTCGCGTCATGCCTCCTCGTCTCCGGCGCCGTAGCGGCGTCGCAATTGGTTCCAGAGCGCCAGCCGCGTCCAATCGGGGCGCGGCAGCGGGCGGTCGTCTTCTCCGCGCACGGGGTTGGGCAGGAGCACGGCCAATTGCTGCTCGCCCCGGCCGTTGACGAAAGCCACGCCCCAGTCGGTCGGGCTGCGCTCCTCGTCGAGAAGGCGGAAGAAGACCAACGCATGGATGCGCTCGGGATCGGGCCGGTCGAGGCCCGGCCGATCGCCGACGCGCAGGTGCAGATGCCAACCGCCGAAATGGAGGGTGATCGTGCCATCGCTAAGCGGAATGAGACGCGGCGCATGCGCGGCACGCATTTCCCATTCCGCGCCGCCGCCGAGGATACCGAAGCGGATGTCCCGCCAATGCAGCCCGAAGAGCTCCGCCAGCACCCTCAGGGTCTCCTCCGGCGGAAGCCTGACCGGCCATTCGTCGACATTTCCGGCCGGCAGCCGCGGCAGGGGCGTCAGGGCGCGAGGACGGGCATTGAGACGAGCGGCGGGGAGCGCCCTCATAGCCGCGCCTCCACGCCCGCGAAAAATCCGATGCCCGCGTGCCCGAAACCGTTCGGCTCCTCGTAGTCCTCATCGAGCAGGTTCTCCACCCGCCCGAACAGGCGCAGGTTCTTGCGCGCCTGCCAGCTCCCGGCAAGGCTGAGCACGGTGTAGGGATTCTCCTTCACGCGTGCGCCGGTCGAGAAATCGAAATCGTCGCGCTCGCCGACATAGAGCACGTCGAACGAGATCGTCACCTCTTCGATCGGCCGATACGCCACATCGAGATTGATTTTGTGCTCGGGCCGGCGCGCCAAGTCGGCGTTCGCCTCCTGATCCCGGGTCTTCAGCCAGGTATGATCGAGCCGGACGGTGACCATCTGTACCGGCGTCACGGCGATATAGGATTCGATGCCCCAGGTCTCCGCGTCCGATATGTTCACGGGCTGGATCGGCGGAGGCGCGGAAAAGTCGACGATCGCAATGAGATCCTCGATGTCGTTGCGGAAATAGGTCGAGCCGAACGAGACCCGGTCCTCGAACAGGGTTTGCTCGAAACCCGCATCCCAGCCGCGGCTCTTTTCGGGTTGCAAGTCCGGATTGCCGATGAAGGTGCCGGTGCCGTCGCCGCCGAACAGGTCCACAAGGCTCGGCGCTTTGAACCCGGTTGCGTAGCTCGCCTTCAGCTTGGTCCCGGTCTCGTGGATCAAGAAGGCCGGAGCGACGCGCCAGGTGACCTCGTCGCCGAATTCGGAATGATGGTCCAGGCGCGCGCCGACCGTGCCGAACAGCCGGTTCCAGAAGGCGAACTGATCCTGCACGAAGAGCGCTTGGTTGCGGATGTCCTCGTCGAAGCCGAAGAAGGCCTCGGCCTCGCCATGATCCCATTCGCTCTCGCCGCCTAGCGTCAGCGTGTGCTGATCGCTGACGTAGAAGTCGTTCTGGAGGTCCAGACTGATTTTCGAGCCGGTGAACTCATCGTCGAACGAGGCCTGCTTGGTCTTGCGACGCAGGTGGTTCGCGCT
>DATIDB010000065.1:0-2703 GCA_035456545.1 Alphaproteobacteria bacterium
GCATGGGATTCGCGCCCGTCGCGCGCCACCGTTCCAAGCGCGTGACGCTGTATCGCCAGGGCGACGTCAATTTCATCCTGAATGCCGAGCCGGACAGCTTCGCGCAGTCCTTCGCGCGCGTGCACGGCCCTTGCGTCTGCGCCATGGCCTTCCGCGTGAAGGACGCGGCCGCCGCGTACGAGCGAGCGCTGAAACTCGGCGCGCGACCCTTCCATGGGCGCGTCGGGCCGATGGAGCTGAACATCCCCGCCATCCACGGCATCGGCGACAGCCTGATCTACCTGGTCGACCGCTATGGCGATCGCACCATCTACGATGTCGATTTCGTGCCCGCCGGCGAAGCGGAGGCGCGGCCGAAGGGATGCGGCCTCACGGCCGTCGACCACCTGACGCACAATGTCCATCGCGGGCGGATGGACCTGTGGGCGGGGTTCTACGAGACGCTCTTCAACTTCCGCGAAATCCGCTATTTCGACATCGAAGGCAAGGTCACCGGGCTGAAGAGCCGGGCGATGACCAGCCCCTGCGGCAAGATCCGCATCCCCATCAACGAATCCGCAGACGACAAATCGCAGATCGAGGAGTATCTCCAGGCCTATAAGGGCGAGGGCATCCAGCACATCGCCCTCGCCTCCTCCGACATCTACGCGACCGTCGAGGCGTTGCGCGCCCGCGACGTCTCCTTCATGGACGTGCCCGACACCTATTACGACGCCGTCGATCGGCGCCTGCCCGGCCATGGCGAGCCGATCGAGCGCCTCCAGCGCAACCGCATCCTGATCGACGGCGCGCCGACGCCCGAGGGCGGGCGCCTGTTGCAGATCTTCACCGACACCGTCATCGGCCCGATCTTCTTCGAGATCATCCAGCGCAAGGGCGATGAGGGCTTCGGCGAAGGCAATTTCCGCGCGCTTTTCGAATCCATCGAACGCGACCAGATCAAGCGCGGCGTGTTGACCGACCGCGCCGACACTCCCGCTCGGGGCTGACCGCCATGACCCATTCCTGGATTTCCCTGCCGCGCAGCGAAGGCGCCGCCTCGCGCCAGGCCCATGCCGACCTGCCGTCCGGCACCTATGAGCGCGAGATCGGGCGCGAAGGCTTCTTCGGCCCGGTGACGCAGATGCACCACCGACATCCGCCCACGGGGTGGGTCGGATTCGAGGGCCCCTTGCGCCCGCGCGCCTTCGACGGCGCGCGCATCGATGGCACTTCGAAGGGACCCTGGGACGCCGCCCCGCTCCTCTCCAACGCGTCGGCGAAAATGCGGATGTGGAAGGGCAAGGGCGCGATGGACCATCTCGCCCGCAACGCCGACGGCGATGAGCTGCTCTTCGTGCATGACGGCCATGGCGATCTTTATTGCGACTACGGTCATCTCGCGGTGAAGGAGGGCGACTACGTCCTCCTGCCGCGCGGTACGATGTGGCGGCTCGACACCGACGCGCCCTTCGCCATCCTGATGATCGAGGCGACCGGCGGCGGCTATCGCCTCCCCGATCGCGGCCTCGTCGGGTACAACGCCGTCTTCGATCCCGCGGCGCTCGACACGCCCGCGATCGACGAGGCATTCCGGAGCCAGCAGACCGAGGAGGCCTGGGTCGTGCTGGTCAAGCGCGAGGGCGCGCTCTCGCGCATCACCTATCCGTTCAATCCGCTCGATGCGGTCGGCTGGCACGGCACGCTGGCGCCGGTCCGGCTCAACTGGCGCGACATCCGCCCGCTGATGAGCCACCGCTACCACCTGCCGCCCTCGGCGCACACCACCTTCACCGCGCCGCGCTTCGTGGTCTGCACCTTCGTGCCGCGCCCGCTGGAGAGCGATCCCGGCGCGCTCAAGGTGCCGTTCTTCCATTCAAACGACGATTTCGACGAGGTGATCTTCTATCACCGGGGCAGCTTCTTCTCGCGCGACAACATCCACCCCGGAATGATCAGCTTCCATCCCGGGGGATTCACCCACGGGCCGCATCCGAAGGCGCTCAAGGCCGGTCTCGCCGGCGCGAAGAAGGAGACCGACGAGGTCGCCGTAATGCTGGACGCGCGCGACGCGCTCGCGGTCGAGCCTGCGGCCGAGGCGGTCGAGTGGACCGGCTATGTCGATTCCTGGCGGGAGGCGGCGCCGTGAAGCTGGCCAGCCTCCGCCAGGGCGGTCGCGACGGCACGCTGATCCTGATCGATCGCCGCGGCCGGCGCGGCGTCGTCGCGACCCGCGTCGCCCCCACCCTGCAGACGGCGCTCGACAACTGGGCGCGCGCACGGCCCGAACTCGAGGACCTGCAGCGGCAGCTCGATCGCGGCAATCTGGCCGAAGCCTTTCCGATCACGCTCGAGGAGCTCGCCGCGCCGCTGCCGCGCGCCTATCAGTGGGCCGACGGGAGCGCCTACCTCTCCCATGTCGAGCGCGTGCGCCGCGCGCGCGGGGCGGAGATGCCGCCCGGCCTCTTCGAGGATCCGCTGATGTATCAGGGCGGCTCCGACGGATTCCTCGCGCCGACCGATCCGATCCCGCTCAGGGACGAGCGCTGGGGCCTCGATTTCGAGGCCGAGGTCGCGGTCGTCACCGACGACGTGCCGATGGGCGTGACGCCGGAGGAAGCGCGCGAGCGGATTCGCCTGGTGCTCCTCGTCAACGACGTGTCCTTGCGCAACCTGGTTCCGGCCGAGCTGGCCAAGGGCTTCGGCTTCTTCCAGTCGAAGCCC
>DATIDB010000066.1:0-7908 GCA_035456545.1 Alphaproteobacteria bacterium
ACGGAAGGCGAGCACGGCGCCGGCGATGGCGAGGCTCGCGACCGCGAACCCGACCGCGACCTTTCGCGAGACATAGGCGGGGCCGAGGAAGACCGGGGCGCTGCCGATGAAATCGGGGAGCTGGGTCGGCGTCGCGCCCCAGGCGATCTCGGCCGCGCCGACCAGCACCGAGCCCAGGCCGATGGTGATCATGAACACGGAGATCGGGCTCTCGCCCAGCATGGGGCGGATCATCGCCCGCTCGATGAGGGCGCCGAGGAGGCCCCCGCAGACCAGCGCGAGAAGGATCGCCGTCCAGGCCGGCAGCGCGAGCCCGCCGGCAAAAGTGAAGAACAGGTAGGCGCCGATCATCAGCATCTCGCCGATGGCGAGATTGACGACCTTGGTGGATTTGTAAACGAGCACGAAGGCGAGCCCGACCAGCGCCAGCAGCGCGCCCGAGCCGAGCCCGGCCAGCGACACCTCCAGGAAGAAAAGAAGGTCGAAGCCCATCAAGCGGCCCGCCAGCCCTGAATGCGCGCCTGAAGCTGGTCGACGTCGCCCGCGCCCAGATAGGCGCGGATCACCTCCTCGTTCGCGGCCACCTCGGCGGGAAGGCCGCGCGCGATCACCTTGCCGAAATTGAGGACCACCACATGGTCGGAGATGTCCATGACGAGGCCCATATCGTGCTCGACCATCAGGATGGTCACGCCCCATTCCTGCTTCACATCCAGGATGAAGCGGGCGATGTCCTCGCGCTCCTCGCGGTTCATGCCAGCGACCGGCTCATCCAGCATCAGGAGCTTCGGCCGCATGGCGAGCGCGCGCGCCAGCTCCACGCGCTTGCGCAGCCCATAGGGCAGGGAACCGACCGGCCGGTTGCGGATATGGTCGATCTCGAGGAAATCGATGACGCGCTCCTCGATCTCGGCCCGGACCGCGATCTCCTCGCGCCGCGCTGGCCCCCAATAGACCAGCGCATCCAGCAACCCGGTCCGCATATGCGCGTGCCGGCCGAGCTTGATGTTGTCGAGCACGGTCATGCCACGGAACAGAGCGATGTTCTGGAAGGTGCGCGCGAGGCCCAGCTTGGCGCGCGCGGGCGGATGCACGCGGCCGATATCGCGGCCCTCGAACAGGATCGTGCCCGCGTTCGGGCGGTAGAAACCGGAGATGCAGTTGAAGAGGGAGGTCTTGCCGGCGCCGTTCGGCCCGATCACCGCCGTGATCGCGCCCGCCGGCACGTCGAAGGAGACCTCGCTCAGCGCCTTGAGGCCGCCGAAGGCCAGCGACAATCCGCGAACGGAGAGGCTTGGCGGATTTGTGAAGAGGCCGCTCACCGACGCCGTCCCGTCTTGAGATCGACGGCGTTAGCGCCGCACAGCCCTTGCACCCCGACGTCCTCCCCCAAGGACGCGCGCGTCGCGCCGTTTGCCGGCGTCTCCGTCCCGAAGGCCGGTCGGCCATCGGGTTCGCGCCGCACGCCGCGCGCATCCCCGCGGCGACGGCGCCGGCTTTGAAGTGCAGGACCTCCGAGGGTCCCCGCGTCACCGACCGTCAGGCGTCCGGCAGCCGAAAGCCAGCATTTCGGGAAGTTTAGCGAAAGTCAATATTCGAGGTGGCTTAAGGATCGACCACCCGTCGCCCCCGGCCCTATTTCGGCTGCATCCGCAAGGCCCCGTCGATGCGGATGACTTCGCCGTTGAGCATGGGGTTCTCGATGATGGCCAGCACGAGCTGCGCGAACTCCTCCGGCCGGCCGAGCCGCGATGGGAAGGGCACGGCGGCGCGGAGGCTGTCCTGCACCTCCTGCGACAGGCTTCCCAGCATCGGCGTTTCGAAGGTGCCCGGCGCGATGGCGCAGACGCGGATGCCGCTGCCGGCGAACTCGCGCGCCGCCGGCAATGTCAGGCCGACGACGCCGGCTTTCGAGGCGGCATAGGCCGCTTGCCCGATCTGCCCTTCAAAGGCGGCGATGGACGCGGTCGATACGATGACGCCGCGCTCGCCGCCCTCGAGCGGAGAGAGCTTCATGGCGTCGGCGGCCATGAGGCGGATCAGGTTGAAGGTGCCGACGAGGTTGATCTGGATCACCTTCGCGAAGGCGTCGAGCGCCATCGGCCCGTTGCGGCCGACGATGCGCGCCCCATGGGCGACGCCGGCGCAGTTGACGAGGATGCGCGCGGGCCCATGCGCTTCGCGCGCCGCCGCCACGGCGGCTTCGGCGCTGCCGGCATCGGCGACGTCGCACGCCACGCCGATGCCGCCGATCTCCGCGGCGAGGGCACGCGCCGCCCCCTGGTTCAAGTCCATTACGGCGACCTTTGCGCCCTTTCGGGCGAGCGCCCGGGCCGTCGCCGCGCCCAGGCCCGACCCGCCGCCGCCGACGATGGCGGCCACTCCGCGAATATCCATCTGCCTCCCCCTCATGAAGCCCGCGCCTGCCGCCGCCCCGGCGACCCCCCTTCGCGCGCGCCATTTCCCTAGCGCGATCCGGGCGCGCGGTCGAGTCCCGGATGGCGGCGCCGCGCCCCCCAAGCTTTCAGAAGGCCAGCACCACCTTGCCGAATTGGATGCCGCGGTCGAGATGGGCGAAGGCGGCCGGGGCCTCGGAAAAGGCAAAGACGCGGTCGATCGCGGGCCTGAGCCCGTGGCGCGACACGAAGGCAAGCATCGCGGCGAAATCTCCCGCATGTCCCATGGTGGAGCCCAGGATCGACTGCCACCCCAGAAAGAAGGGAACGAGATCGAGCTGGACCGTATCCCCACTGGTCGAGCCATAGACCACCAGGCGCCCGCCGCGGGCGAGCGACTTGACCGATTGCTCGAAAGTCGCCCTGCCGACGCTCTCGACGACGAGCTCGGCTCCTCTCCCGCCGGTCGCCTTGCGCACCTCTTCGGCGAACGCGCCGGCGCTGTCGAGCGCCAGCCCGGCCCCGAGCGCCGCCAGCCGCTCGCGCTTGGATGGGTCGCGCGAGGTGGCGATGACGCGCGCCCCCAGCGCATGGGCGATCTGCACGCAGGCATTGGCGGTTCCGCCGCCCGCGCCGGGAACGAGAACCGTCTCCCCCGGCGCGAGACGCCCGACGGTCACCAACGCATGCCATGCGGTCAGTGCCGAGAGCGGCAGCGCGGCAGCCTCCTCAAAGCCGAGATGCGTCGGCTTGGCAAAGACGTTCCGCCGCGAAACGACCACCTGTTCGGCGAATGTGCCGTCCGTTGGGCCGCCGAGGATTTGGAACTCCGGTCCGGGAAAGGGCTGATGCGCCGGCCAATGGAGCGAGGGGTTGATGACGACCTCCGCGCCGACCGACAGATCCGTCACGCCCGCCCCGACCGAGGCGACGACGCCGGCGCCGTCCGATCCGAGCACCGCGGGGCGCGCGCCCGGCTTGAAGCCGCGGCAGGCCCAGAGGTCGCGGTGGTTGAGCGCCGCGGCTCGCAGAGCGACCACGACCTCCCCCGCTCCGGGGACCGGATCCGGCCTCTCGCTCATGCGCAAGCCCCCGAGGCCGGCCGCCTCGAGCAGGAGGGCGCGCATCGGTGCGGCTTGCGGGCGCTAAGGCTTCGCCGGATCGGCGATGATGCGGGCGTAGTCGCCGCCGCGCTGGATGAGGACGTGCGTGCCCGGGGGCAGCGGCGTCTCCTCGCCCTCGCGGTTCTGCACCAGCGTCACGTCCCTGCCGCTGTCCAGGCGCAGCACGTATTCGATCCCCTCGCGGGTGTCGACATGCTGCTCGGCGGCCCAGCCGAGCCCGGCGCCGATCAGGCCACCCAGCACCGAGCCGATCACCTGGCCGGCATCGCCGCCGCCCACCAGGTACCCGCCCGAGGCGCCCGCGGCGGCGCCCACAAGCGGCCCGTAGCCGCTTTGCTCGCCCTCGCCGCTGATTTCGACGACGCGGCTGGAGAGGATCACAGCGCGCGAGGTGTCGATGACGCGGCCGACCTCGTCGGCGTTGTAGGTCGAGCTGGTCTGATGGCCGCAGCCGGCCAGCGTCAGCCCCAGAAAGGCCGCAGCAAGTACTGTCGCCCTCGGTGTCATGGCTCCCTGCTCCCAGGACGGCGGATCGCGGAACTGCGCATCGAAGAGATCGCGCCGGACTGCCCGCCTTCGCTCCACGCCAATATTACCGGCCAGCCCGGCCGGCCAGCAATTGACCCGCTGGGGGGATCGATTGCCGGTGATACGCGGGCGAAGGCGGGGCCATCCCCGCCCCCGCCGCCTCCTTCGGGGTTACCCGATGATCTTCACCTTCTGCCCGGGCCTCAGCCGGTCGCCTTCATCCAGCCCGTTGATCAGGCGGAAGCGCTCCTTCGCGTAATCGTCAACGGCCATCTTGCGGGCGAGGCTCTCGACCGTGTCGCCCGAGCCGACGGTGGCGATGCGTATCCGCTGCGGCTGGAAGTTCGAGGCTTCCGACTGGCTCAGCTTCTTGAAGCTGTAGGTGGTCTCCCGGAAGGCCCGGCCGTATTTGTCCGTGCGACCGGGCGGGGTGGCGAATATGAACTGGTAGACCGTGTCGCTATCGTAGCGGATCAGCACCACTCGCAATTCCGCCTTCTCCCCGTTGACGGCGCCCTGCGTCACGCCGGTCGCGCCCTCCATGCCGTTGACGTCGATCCGCTCGACATCCTCGAAACGGGCCTTCGGATGATCGAGGAACCAGTCCCTCAAGGATCCGGAGACCTTTGCGTGGGTGAAGGCGATGACCCCGTCCCCGTCGCGCGATTGCGCCAGGACCTGGCTCGGCTGGTTGACGATCTGGAAGTTGCTCGGAACGTCGAATTTGAAGCGCAAGCCCGGATGGATGAAGCTGCGCCCCCGCACGACGCCCTGGTTCGGATCGTCGCCATAGACCATGCCGTTGATCCTCGCCAGATAGGCGTCGGCATCCAGGACCGGGTGGGAGACCTGGGTCAGGCCCGCGTTCTCGATCGCCTGCTCCACGCGGTCGGCTGTGCGGGGATGGGAAGAGGTCCAGGTGATCTGGTCGGCCTCATTGGGGTCCTTGCCGGCCTCGAGCGCGCGCAGGCGGCTCTCGCCCGCCATCTTCTTCAGGAAACTGACCGCGGCCTGCGGATCGTAATTGGCCCGGCTCATATAGCGCACGCCGAGCGTATCGGCCTGCAGTTCCTGGTCGCGCGAGAATTTCTGCACGTAGCCGGTGCCGATGGCGTTTCCGATCTGCGCGATCTGGCCGCTTCCGGTGAGGATGCCGGCCAGCGCCGCGCCGAGCCCGACCAGCGTGGCGCGGCCCTGGCGCTGCGCGGAGTGGCGCGCGGCGACATGGCCGATCTCGTGGGAGAGCACGCTCGCCACCTCCGCCTCGTTGGAGGCGAGGCCGAGGAGCCCGCGGGTGATATAGATATAGCCGCCGGGCAGGGCGAAGGCGTTGATCTCGGAGCTGTCCAGGACCGTAAACTTCCACGGCAAATCCGGCCGCTCCGAGAGCTGCGCCAGGCGCTCGCCGAGCGATGAGACATAGCGCTGGATTTTCGGATCTTGGTACTCGCCGCCGAACTCGGCGAGGATCTTCGGATGCTCCTGCTGGGAGACCTGGATCTCCTGCGATTCCGACATGCCGAGCAGCGATTGCTCGCCCGTCGCGGGGTTGGTGCCGCAGGCATTGAGCGCGAGCAGCAGGATCGCCGCCCCCGCAAGTCCCGACCGCGCCCGCCTCAAAATCGTCATTCGTCGACCTCCTCGATCTGTTCGGGATGCGTGATCTCGATCGAAGGTCCGTTCCAGGATTCGACCCAGCCCCGCACCCGGACCTGCCGCCCCTCATAGGCGTCCAGGTCGATGCCCTCTGATGTGAAAACGCGCAAAGCCTCCGTGTGGATCACGGCGGTGAAGTCCGTTTTCCAATCGGGGCCGAAATTGAGATAGACCGAGCCGCGTCCGGAGCCGACCGCAAGCACCCGCCCTTCGATCAGCGCATACTGATCGACGGCGGCGAGGGCCGCATCCGGTGCGAGGACCGCGTAGCTGTCCAGCGCCCAAACGCCCCGGCGCGCGTCCCGTGCGGCGCGCTCCCTCGCGAACAGGGCTTCGGCCATCGCCCGGTTGTCGGGAAAGGTGTAGACCCGCGCGAGCCCCTTCTCGAGCATCGCCCCTTGCAGCCAGAGCGCATCCGGCTCGCGGAAGAGATGCGCGAGCATGCGTCCGTTGCGGTCGACCTCGCGGCCGCCGAAGCCGAGCGTCACCTCTTGGGCCAGCGCCAGCCTCTCCAGCGCGGTCTTCGCCTCCGGCGCCAGGGGCCAGGTCGGATAGCCGGCCCGCCCCAGCGGCAGCTTCGGCGCCTGAATGCCGACGAGGCGCACCTCGCGCCCGTCTTCGAGGATCACGGTGTCGCCGTCGATGACCTCGACCACCCGCCCGCCGCCGCCGGGAACGAGGCCCTGCGGCAGCTCGACGGCGATCGATGGGGAGGCGGCGGAGAGGGCCAGGGCGAGGCAGGCGAGGAAGCGCAAGACAGGCGGCATGTCGGACAGTATATATCGCGGCGGTGATACGATAAGAGGGGTGGCCGTTCCGCCTCGACGCCGGAAGTTACGTCGCAAGACCACGGAAGGAATGCGGTCGCAATGGCGCGCAGCGAGCTTTATCCGGAGATCCAACCCTACGAGACCGGCATGCTGGCGGTCGGAGGCCCCCACCAGCTCTATTGGGAGCAGGTCGGCAGGCCGGACGGCGTGCCGGTGGTGTTCCTGCATGGCGGGCCGGGAGCGGGAGCCAATCCGACGCATCGCCGCTTCTTCGATCCGGCGCATTATCGCGCGGTGATCTTCGATCAGCGGGGCTCCGGGCGCTCGCGCCCCTTGGGCGAGATCAAGGACAACACCACCCCTCACCTGGTGGAGGACATCGAGGCGCTGCGCCGGCGGCTTAACATCGAGCGCTGGATCGTCTTCGGCGGCTCCTGGGGCTCGACGCTGGCGCTGGCCTATGCCGAGGCGCATCCGGAACGCTGCATGGCGCTGGCGCTGCGCGGCATCTTCCTGTGCCGCCGACCCGAGATCGACTGGTTCCTATACGGCATCCGCAACGTCTTTCCCGAGCAATGGCGCATCTTCGCCGAGCACATCCCGCAGGCGGAGCGCGGCGATCTCCTCGCCGCCTATCACAGGCGGCTGATCGACCCCGACCCGGCGATCCACATGCCGGCGGCGCGCATCTGGAGCACCTATGAGGGCGCCTGCTCGACCCTGCTGCCGAGCCCGGAGACGGTCGCCGCCTTCGGCTCGGACGTGATGGCGCTGGGCTTGGCGCGCCTCGAGGCGCATTACTTCCTCAACGGCATCTTCCTGCCGGAGAACAGCCTTCTGGACAATGTGGGCCGCATCCGGAGCATCCCCGCCGTGATCGTGCAGGGGCGCTACGACATGGTCTGCCCCGCTCTCTCCGCCGACGACCTGCACCGGGCCTGGCCGGAGGCGGAGTACATCGTGGTGCCGGACGCCGGCCATTCGGCGCTGGAGCCCGGCATCCGCAAGCACCTCATCGAGGCGATGGAGCGGTTCAAGACGCTGCGGTGAGGGATCGGGCGCCCAAGCGCGGCTCGCATTCCCAGCCGCCGCCGTGCTATCTATGCGCCCTCGCGCCGCCAGGCGATCGGTGTCCCCGTAGCTCAGCAGGATAGAGCAACAGTTTCCTAAACTGTGGGTCGCAGGTTCGAGTCCTGCCGGGGACGCCATAGTTTCTGCGTAATATGTATACTATCTAATCTTCATTTCACGTTATGGGGTGTAATAGGGGTGTCACCCAACAGTGGTCTAGCACCAAGTCTAATCCCTTTACATTAACCCCTTGTCATATCAAAAATGATATCCCATGCCTTGGCTCTGGACCGTTACTCCGCTTAGGCCGGGGCGATCGCCGTAATCGTACAGAACGCCGCGGGAAGGACGATCGCGACGTCG
>DATIDB010000067.1:0-3424 GCA_035456545.1 Alphaproteobacteria bacterium
CGCCCAGAACACCGAAGGCGTGTTCGGCGTGCATCCGGTGCCCCCGCATTTCATCCGCCAGCAGCTCGAGCTCGTTCTGGGGGATATCGGAGCCGATGCGATCAAGACGGGGATGCTGCATTCCGCGGAGGTGATCGAGGCGGTGGTCGAAGAGATCGGCCGCCTGGCTCTGAACGCGCCCCTGGTCGTCGATCCGGTGATGGTGGCCAAGGGCGGCCATCCCCTGCTCGAACCCTCCGCCGTCGAGGCCGTGCGTCGTCTCCTGGTTCCGCGCGCGAGCGTGCTGACGCCGAACCTGCCGGAGGCCGAGGCGCTCTCGGGCCGCCGCATCGCGGATGCCTCCGACATGGCCGAAGCGGGGCGGGCGCTGATCGCGCTCGGCGCGAATGCCGTGCTGATGAAGGGCGGCCATCTGGAGGGGGCGGAGGTGACCGATCTTCTGGTGACGGCGAAGGGCATCTTGCGCTTCAGCCACCCGCGCCGCGCGACGCGCTCCACGCACGGCACCGGTTGCACCCTGGCCTCGGCGATCGCCACCGGCCTGGCTCAGGGCATGGTCCTCGAAGCGGCCGTGGAGCGCGCGATCGATTTCGTGATCGCGGCGATCGCGCAGGCGCCCGGCCTCGGCAAGGGCCATGGGCCGCTGGCCCATACCATCACCGTCCGGCCGTTCCCGTAGGCTTATAGAATCGAAAGGGACTCGCCCGCGGCTTCCGTCGAGCGCAACAGGCGCGCGATGGCGCCGAGCGCCTTGTCGAGAAGCTCGCGCGTCGGCGCGGCGCCGAGGCAGATCCGGATCGCTTCCGGCGCCGGGGCGCCCACCGCGAAGGGCTCGCCGGTCGTGATGGCGACGCCCGCGCTCAGGGCCTCCTGCTGAAATCGGTCGGCGCGCCAGGGCTGGGGCAGCTTGAGCCAGAGATGCGGGGCGGCGGGGTGGCAGGGCGGCATCGACCGGCCGAGCCGCTCCGTCGCGATCTCCAGGCGCGCGGCGTTTTCGGCGCGCTGCGCGGCCATGAGCTTCTCGGCTGTGCCGTCTTCAATCCATCGGCAGACGATTTCTCCGGTGAGCGGCGGCGCCATCCAGGTGGTCATGCGCACCGCTTCGGCGAAGCGCGCCGTCTGGCCCGCGGGCACCGCCAGGAAGCCGAGCCTCAAGCCCGGGGCCAAGCTCTTCGACACGCTGGAGAGATAGCAGGCGCGCTCTTCGGCGAAGGCGGCGAGTGGGCGTTCCTCGGGCGCGAGGAAGCCCAGGATGTCGTCCTCGATCACCCACACTTCGTGCGCGGCGGCGATGGCGGCGATGCGGGCGCGGCGCTCGGGGCCCATGACCGCGCCGGTCGGGTTCTGCAGCGTCGGCATGCAATAGAGGGCGCGCGGCGACACGGTCCGGCAGGCCTCCTCGAAGGCATCGGGGATCAGCCCCTCCGCGTCGACGGACAGGCCGTGCAGGCGCAGCTTCAGGCGCTGCGCCAGGCCCTTGAAGTTGTGATAGGTGAGCTGCTCGGTCAGCACCACGTCCCCGGGTTGCGCCACCGTGAGGAGCGCCACGGCGATGGCGTGCTGGCCGCCGGCGGTCACGAGCACGCGCTCGGGCGTGGGCGCGAACCCCGATCTTGAGATGAGCCGGGCGCCCGCCGCCCGATGGCGCGCGAGCCCCGCATGCTCATGGTAGCGCAAAAGCTCGATGCTGGCCGGGTCGCGGCCGAGCGCGATCAGCGATTCCGACAGAGCCGCGGCGGAGCCCGCGAGCGCCGGGTAGTTCGAGCGCAGGTCGACGATGCCCGATCCCGCGGGAGCCGCGGACTCGCGCTGCGCGGCGGGCGCCTTGACGAAGGTCCCGCGGCCGACCGTGGCGACCACAAGCCCCCGCCGTTCCGCCTCGGAATAGGCGCGCGTGATGGTGCCGATGGTGACGCCCAGGCGCCGAGCCAAATCCCGATGAGTCGGCAGGCGCTGCCCGATCGTAAGCCGGCCCTCATCGATGTCCTTGGCCAGAGCATCGGCGATGGACCGATAGACCGGACCCGACCGGTTCTGCAGCTCCGGCGACCAGATTGTCATGGTGACAATCTTGCAATTGACACGGATTTTTGTCAAGGCTAAAGTGATTGAATCGATACAAAAGACAAGTCGGAGCCGTCAAAATGAGGACAATATACGGGAATGTCTCCCTGTCGAGCTTCGCTGCGCCGCGGCGATTGGGGCGCAGCCTGGTCCTCGGATTCCTGGCCCTGGAGGAGCGCCGCCGGCAGCGCGCCGCGCTGATGGCGCTGGATGACCGCTTGCTCAAGGATATCGGGCTTAGCCGGGCCGATGTCGAAGGGGAGTGCGGACGTCCGATCTGGAAATGAGCGCCGGAACCGCCGCCGCCCGGATCCGTCCGGGACTGATGCCTCTGGCGATCGGCTGGGCCGCGATCCTCCTGTGGGGCGGCTCGCCGATCGCCACGCGGTTCGCGGTGCTCGGGATCGAGCCCGTCGCCGTCGGCATCCTGCGGACGGTCCTTGCCGCGCTCTTGGCGCTGCCGCTGGCGATCCTCCTGAAGCTCCCATATCCACGCGGGCGCGCCGACTGGCTATTGATGATCGTCGCCGCGCTGGGCAGCTACGTGCTGTTCCCGATCCTGTTCTCGGTGGGCCTGCGCCACACCACCGCCTCGCATGCGGCGCTCATCCATGCCTCGACGCCGCTTTTCACCGGCATCATCGCGGCCGCTCTGGAACGGAGCTGGCCGCGAGGCTGGTGGTGGACGGGCGTCGCGGTCGCGCTGATCGGCGAGGCCCTTCTGATCGGGCTCGGGCGCGGGTTCGACGAGCCGGGCGTCACGCTCTACGGCGATCTGGTCGTCTTCATAGCCTGCGTTGCGGTGGCCTTCGGATATGTGGCGGGCGGCAGCCTTTCGAGGACGCTGGGGAGCCTTGCCGTGACCTTGTGGGGAGTTGCGCTCGCGGCGCTCATCATCGCCCCCGGTCTCATCGTCGTGCCCGTATCGGGCCTCCTCGACGCTCCCGCATCCGCGCTGGGGGGCCTCGCCTTTCTGGTGCTGATCTCCTCGGTGATCGGCTATGTCGCCTGGAACTGGGCGCTGGCGCATGGCGGCATCGGCCGCACCGGAGTGCTGATGTTCGCGCAGCCCATCCTCAGCGTGGTCCTGGCCGTGCTGCTGCTGGGCGAAAGCGTCACGCTTTCCATAGTCGTCCCGGCGGCCATCATCCTCGCGGGAGTGGCCATCGCCCGTCGCGGATGACCGCGGCCCGCTACCCCTTCTTTTCCGGAGAGGCGCCCTCGATCACGAGAAGGTGAGCCGCTGCCCGTTCGTCCCCGAACCGTTTGATTCCGGGAGCGATTTCGGCTTTCTCTCGGGAATCAGCTTCTCTCTCGCGAAAACATGAACGATAGTAATATAAACGATACGAAAGTTCCG
>DATIDB010000068.1:0-3649 GCA_035456545.1 Alphaproteobacteria bacterium
GGCAGCGACGGGCTGAGATCGAGCGTGACCTTGACGTTCGCCTCCTTCGCCCCGACCAACGCCAGGGCCGCAGCCTCCTCGATGGTCTTGTTAAGATTATCCGGCGCCCGCTGGCTCTGTCCCTTTTCGACGAAATCGCGCAAGCGCCGGATGATCTGTCCGGCCCGGGTCGTCTGCGCCACCGCCTTGTCCATCGTCTCCAGCGCCTTCTGCGAGGCTCCGCCCTCCAGCTCCAGAAGCCGTCTGGCCGCGCGAACGTAATTGAGGATGGCGGTGAGCGGCTGGTTCAGCTCATGGGCGAGGGCGGAGGCCATCTGACCCATCGCGCTCAGCCGCGACACGTGGAGAAGCTCTGCCTGAATGTCTTGCAGCCGCTTCTCCGTCTCCTGGCGTTCGGTCAGGTCGCGAACGAAGCCGGTGAAGACGCGGCGCGTGCCGATCCGCGCCTCTCCGACCGCAAGCTCCATCGGAAAGGTGGTGCCGTCCTTGCGCAGTCCCACCACGATGCGGCCGATGCCGATGATGCGGCGGATGCCGGTGGTGAGGTAGTTCCGCATGTAGGTGTCGTGCCGTTCGCGATAGGGGGAAGGCATCAGCATCGACACGTTCCGTCCGCGCACATCGGCGCCGGCATAGCCGAACAGCCGCTCCGCCGCCGGGCTGAACTCCTCGATCAGGCCGCGCTCGTCGATGACGATGATGGCGTCGGGAACGGTGTCGAGGATCGAGCGGAGCCACGCCGCGCGCTCGCGCAAGGCGCTCGGCGTTTCCTCGGCCGTGTGGCCGGCCTCCGCTCCCGTTCGGCGCTCTTCCAAAACCCGATCTCCCACGCGCGGCGCAGGGCCGCCTCAGCCCGCATTTACCAGATTGCGTAGCTTTGGAGAACGCCCCGGGAAGAGCCACCCCGCCGCTCTGCGCCCCAAAAGAGCCCGCCGGCGTCGAAAGGAGCGAAGAACGATCCTGCCGGTTTCGGCGTTTGGGATATGGGGCTGCATCCCTGGTTCGGGATGAGTGGCGATGTTTTTGGACGGATTGGTTTTCTGTTGCCGCGGTCCGCGTTGCGGTGCGACAAGGCGGGCCGAGATCGCTGACCGCTGGCCGCGCCTGATCCTCCTGGCGAGCCTCATGATGGCTTGCTCGGCCGCCCAAGCGGCGGAATTCGAGGAAGTGTCGCTGCCCTCCCTTCCCTGGTCGGCCCTGCCGGGCGCCAAACCCGGCGCCCATCCGCTGAAACTGGATTTCCCTCGCATACCGGTCGAGGCCGAAGGATACGACTTCGCGCCTTCCGATCCGATCCTCGATCAGTCGGCGATCGGAACGACGCTCTGGTCGGGCGACAGCGGATCGCTTTCGATCGGCTTTTCGATCAACCAGGAGGTCGACAAGAACGATCGGATGTGGGGGCTCCTCCGGAAGAGGTATACCGCCGTCTTCGCCTTCGATCAGCCCCTGGGCTTCTCGACCGCTCTCATCGTCGACGTGCTCTCGAAGGACAAGCGGCGCGGCCAGAAGGAGTTCAAGATCCTCCAGGTGGCCGTCTCGCGCCCGTTCGCCGACGGCGGCAACGTGACCGCCGGCACGGCCTTGATGCTCGACGGCTTGAATCCGGAGCTGACGATCGGAGTTCGCCTTTTCCTGCCCCTGAACGGGCCCTGAGGCTCGTTTCCCGCCGCTTTTAGAAAGCCATCTTGCGATTGGCCCGGCTTTCCGGCGTAAACTCGCCCCCACAAGCCATTGACATCCGGGCGCAAGAGAGCCCGGGAAAAGGGAGGCGAACTCAAATGACGCGATTTCATGTGAGCCGCCGGCGGGTGCTGGCGGGGACGGGCGCGATCGCAAGCGCGCTGGCCCTGGGGCCGCGCTGGAGCTGGGGCGCCGAGGGCAAGATCCTCAAGGTGCGCTCCTACAGCGACCTGCAGGTGCTCGATCCGATCAACCGCAAGAGCGCCCCGGAAGACCACATCACCTCCTGCACCTTCCACAACCTGATCAAGTGGAAGCCCGGCGATAAATGGGAGTGGGAGCTGGACGCCGCCGAGATGATCGAGCAGGTGGACGACACCCACATCAAGTTCCGCCTGAAGCCGGGCCTCAAATGGTCGGGTGACTTCGGCGAGGTCACGGCCGAGGACGTCAAATATTCCTATGAGCGGATCGCCGACCCGAAGAACGAGTCGCCCTATAAGGATGATTTCGCGGTTCTTGACCGCGTCGAGGTGGCGGACAAGCTGAGCGGAACCATCGTCCTCAAGGAGTATTTCGCGCCGCTCTGGTCCTCTACCTTGCCGGAGGGGTCGGGCAAGATCATCTGCAAGGCGGCGGTCGAAAAGGCCGGAGGGAAGTTCACGACGGAAATACCCGCCGCGTCGGGTCCCTACATCATCAAGGAATGGGTGCCCAAGCAGCGCACCGTCCTGGCGCGCAACCCCGCCTATAGCGGGCCTGCGACCTATTTCGACGAGATCCACATCCTCCCCATCGAGGACGAAAAGACGGCGGAGATCGCCTACGAGGCGGGCGACGTGGATTACACGGGCCTGTCCTTGAGCTCGCTGTCGCGGTTCAAGGAGAAGACTCCTGAGAAGACGAAACTGCAGGAAGCGCCATCGCTGGCCTATGTCTGGATCGGCATGAACGTCGAGCACCCGACCTTCCTGGACCCGAAGGTGCGCCGGGCGATGCAGCACGCGATCGATGTGGATGCGGCGCTCGAAGCGGCCTATTTCGGTATCGCCAAGCGGGCGACCGGAATTATCGCGCCCGGCCTGCCCGGCCATCGCGACAAGAACCTCTACGGCTACGATCCCGAGAAGGCGAAGGCGCTGCTGAAGGAAGCGGGCAAGGATGGCGGCTTCAAGGCCACGATCAGCGTGCTCAACAAGACCGAGCGCCTGTCGGTCGCGCAAATCGTCCAGGCTAACCTCGCGGATGTCGGCGTCGAGTTGGAGATCCTGCCCTACGACTCCGGCGTCTATTGGAGTCTTGGCGACCAAGCGTCCGGCGAGGCCTGGAAGGACCTGCAGATGATGCTGAGCCGGTTCTCCATGGCCCCCGATCCGAGCTGGGCCACCGTCTGGTTCACGCCCGATCAGGTCGGCGTGTGGAATTGGGAGCGCTGGAACAATGCCGAGTTCGGCGAGCTCCACAAGAAAGGGCTGGTCGAGAAGGACACGGCCAAGCGCGACGAAATGTACAAGAAGATGCAGGACATGATGGAGGAGTCCGGCGCCTACATCTTCCTCACGCATGAGGCGAACGCCGCCCTCTATCGCGACGATCTGGTCCCGGCCACGCAGCCGGACGGCTGGACGGGCGTCGACCTGGCGAAATTCAAGAAGGCCGGCTGATCGAAAAGACCGCGTGAATCTGGGGCGGCTCCGCGCATCGGAGCCGCCCTTTTCTTTTCATGCCTTGACCGGTTCAGGCGAGCGGGAAATGGCAGCGCACCCGGCGCTGCGGCGCGATCTCCCGCAGCTCCGGCGCCACTTCGCGGCAGACCGGCTGCGCGAAGGGGCAGCGGGTGTGGAATTCGCAGGCCGGCGGCCGGTTGCGCAGGCTTGGCACCTCCCCCGATAGCTCGACGGTGAGCCGCCTGCGGTCGGGATCGGGCTGAGGCTGGGCCGCCAGAAGAGCATGCGTGTAGGGGTGG
>DATIDB010000069.1:0-13136 GCA_035456545.1 Alphaproteobacteria bacterium
ACAGCCCTCCGCCCAGCACGATCACGGCGGGATCGAGGATGTTGACGACCACCGCCAGCCCGCGTGCGAGCCGCGAGTCGAATCGCGCCAGGCTCGCCTCCGCTCCCGCATCGCCGGCATCGGCCGCATGGGCGATCTCGGCCGCGGTCCAGTCGCGGCCGGTCGCGCGGCGATGATCGCGCGCCAGGGCCGGGCCGCTGATCCAGGTCTCCAGGCATCCGTCGCGGCCGCACCAGCAGCGTTCGCCGGGCCGCTCCTCCGGCTCCGGCGAAGGCAGCGGCGTGTGGCCCCATTCTCCGGCGATCGCGTCCGCGCCGGTCAGCACGCGTCCCTCGATAACGATGCCGCCGCCCACGCCGGTGCCGAGGATCACGCCGAAGACGGGGCTCATCCCCGCGGCGGCGCCGTCGGTCGCCTCGGAAATGGCGAAGCAATTGGCGTCGTTGGCCGCGCGCACGGGGCGGCCGAGGAGCCGCTCGAGATCGAGGGTCAGGGGCCGCCCGTTGAGCCAGGTGGAATTGGCGTTCTTCACCAGCCCCGTGGCCGGGGAGACCGCTCCGGGGATGCCGATACCGATCGACGCTTCCGCATCGCCCGCGGCCGCGTCTTCGACCAATGCCCGGATGGCCTGGAGGGAGGCGTCATAATCGTGCGGCGGCGTGGGCCGTCTTTTCCGAAAAATAATACGGCCTTCGCGATCGAGGGCCGCGGCTTCGATCTTGCTGCCGCCCAGGTCCACGCCGATGCGCAGCGTTCTTGCGCTCATTTCGAAAGTACCTACAATTTATCGATACTTTGTCGATAACCAATCATTAACGGTGCCGGTGGTACCTCTTACCACCGAATTTGGGGGCCCGGAGCGTCGTTCCCGACGGCTCCGTAGCGAGGCGAGATGGGCTACTCCGAAACCGTCCCGATGCGGGTGCGCGAACGCCGACGAGGCGTCGGCAAGACCGTGCTCATCGTCGAGGACAACGAGCTCAACATGAAGCTCTTCCACGACCTCCTGGAGGCCCACGGCTATCAGATCCTGCAGACGCGGGATGGGATGGAAGCGCTTCAGATCGCGCGCGACCACAAGCCCGACCTGATCTTGATGGATATCCAGCTCCCGGAGGTCTCCGGCCTGCAGGTCACGAAATGGCTGAAGCAGGACAGCGGTCTGAAGCACATCCCCGTGGTGGCGGTGACCGCCTTCGCCATGAAGGGCGATGAGGAGAAGATCCGGGAGGGCGGCTGCGAGGCCTATCTCGCCAAGCCGATCTCGGTCGTGTCCTTCCTGCAGACCGTCGAACGTTTCCTGGCGTGAGCGGGCGCTAGCGGCCATGTCCGGGCGCATCCTGGTCGTCGACGACGTTCCGGCCAATGTCAAGCTCCTCGAGGCGCGGCTCTCCGCCGAATATTACGACGTGATCGTCGCCGGCAACGGGTCGGACGCGCTCAGGCGGGTCGCCGAGGACGCGCCCGACCTCGTCCTTCTGGATGTGATGATGCCGGGAATGGACGGTTTCGAAGTCTGCCGCCGCATCAAGGACAACCCGGCGACAACGCATATTCCCGTCGTCATGGTCACCGCGCTCTCCGAGGTGGCGGACCGGGTCCGCGGGCTGGAGGCCGGCGCCGACGATTTCCTCACCAAGCCGGTCAACGACTTGGCGCTGCTCGCCCGCGTGCGCTCGCTCCTGCGCCTGAAGATGATGATCGACGAGTGGCGGCTGCGCGAGCGCACCTGCTCCGATTTCGGGCTCGAGGACGGCGCCGCCCGGCTCGGCGCCGATGAGGGCCGCAAGGCCACCATCCTTCTCGCGGAGACCAACCCGCTGATCGCCGAACGTCTCTGCGAAACCCTGGGCTCGGACGGCCATCGCGTCGTCGCGGTCGACAGCTCCGCGGCCGCTTTGAAGGCGACCCGGGCAGACGGTTTCGATCTCGCCATCATCAGCCTGGCGCTGGACGGCGATCATGGGCTGAGGCTGGCCTCGCAGCTCCGCGCCCATGAGGACACGCGGCAGATGCCGCTGCTGCTGATGGTCGAGGATTCCGATATCGCCGAGCTGGTCCGCGGTCTCGATCTGGGCGTCAGCGACTATCTCTTCCGGCCGATCGACCGCAACGAGCTGCTCGCCCGCACCCGCTCGCAAGTGCGCCGCCGGCGCTTCCATCAGCGCCTGCGCGCGAACTACGAGCGCAGCCTGACGCTGGCGCTCACCGATCCGCTGACCGGGCTTTACAACCGGCGCTTCCTCGATGCCCATCTCGGCACCGTGCTCCGGCAGATGCAGGAACAGGGAAAGCCGGTCTCGGTTGTGGTGGTCGACATCGATCATTTCAAGGACGTCAACGACAGCTATGGCCACGACGCGGGCGACGAGGTGCTGCGATCGATCGCTCAGCGGGTGCTGGGGAACATCCGCAGCTTCGACATGGCGGCTCGGATGGGCGGCGAGGAGTTCGTCGTGGTGATGCCCGACACCCCGCAGGAGGATGCGCTGGCCGCCGCCGAGCGGTTGCGCGCCCGGATCGCCGAGACCCCCATCGCCACGGTCGGCGGAAGGGTGGTTCAGGTGACGGCGAGCCTCGGCGTCGCCGCATCCTATCGCGGCGACACGGGCGCGGCGCTCCTCAAGCGCGCCGACCAGGCCCTCTACGCGGCCAAGCGCGACGGCCGCAACCGGGTGGTGCCCGGCCTCGCCATCGAGGCGGCCGCCGCCGAGCGTGCGGCAAAGGCCTACGCCGCTTCGATCTAAGGGGGAATTTCAGGCGGACGACAATCACCTCTCCGTCCAGGGAGAGGTCGCGAGGACGCGAGAAGCGTCCGAGCGGGTGAGGGTGCAGCGAACGGCGCGACCCGGCTCGCTCACACTTTCCGACTTCGCCCGCAAGCGGGGGAAGTGGCCGAACCTACTTGATCTTGGATTCGCGGAAGACCACGTGCTTGCGCGCGACCGGATCGTATTTCTTCAGCTCGAGCTTCTCGGTCGTCGTGCGCGGGTTCTTCTTGGTGACGTAGAAATAGCCCGTGTCGGCGGAGCTGACGAGCTTGATCAGGACGGTGTTCGGCTTGGCCATGGCACGGGTTCCCGGAGGGGTTCGCCGGCACGCCCACCGCTCATCGGCGGGCGTTCGGGGCGAGGCAAGATACAGGCCTCAGCGCCCCTGTCAAGGTTCGGGGCCGCCGCCCGCAAGTCGTTGAAAGGGCTTACTGATGGACGACCGGAAGCTCCAGGGCCACGGCTGAGGCGGCGCCCGCGCCCCCTCCGACCGAGGCGGTGACGGTGTCCCCCAGCGCGGCCAGGCCCAGGGCCTGGCGGTAAAGAACGGCGTTCTCGACCAGCTTGACGGCGACGTCGACATCCACCGTCTCGTCGGTCTTGCGAGCCGGGCAGGCGCCGCGCAGCCGATCCAGCACCGGCACGTCGTCGGGCGTCGCGGAGTTGCGCAGCGCGATCGGCAGCGGCGACACCTTGCCGTCCTTCAGCGCCGCCAGGATGGTGTCCGCCGCGTCGCTGCTGGCCGTGCAGACGCTGGGCAGCACGCCGAGGTGATGGATGGTGTAGCCGGACGGCGCGTGGAAGCGCGCCCAGGTGAGGGTCAGCTCGCCCTGGTTGGGCATGCGGATGACGGTCTGCACCGTGCCCTTGCCGTAGGATGTGGTGCCGGCGACGACCGCCCGGCCGCTGTCCTGGAGCGCGGCCGCGACGATCTCCGAGGCGGAGGCGGAATTTCCGTTGACGAGCACGACGATCGGCAGGCCGTCGGCGATGTCGCCCTTGCTCGCCTCGAATTTCTGGTGGCTGTCCGGATGGCGGCCGCGCGTGGTGACGATCCGTCCCCCGTTCAAGAAAAGATCGGACACGCCGACGGCCTGGTCGAGGAGGCCGCCCGGATTGTCGCGCAGGTCGAGGACCAGGCCCACCAGCTCCGCCCCGATCTCCTTCTTCGCCCGATGCACCGCGTCGGTCAGGGTGCGCGTGGTGTCCTGATTGAAGCTGTACACCCGGATGTAGCCGACCGGTCCGCGCCGCTCGAACACGACGGTTTCGGGCACGATGTGCGATCGGGTGAGCTCCAGGGTCTGCCGGCCATCCGGCCGCTGCAGCGTGATCGTCACGCGCGATCCAATGGGCCCGCGAAGCTGCTGGATGATCGCCTGCAGCTCCTTGCCGAGCACAGGCTCGCCGTCGATATGGGTGATGAGATCGTTCGGCTTCAGTCCCGCGCGCCCTCCGGGCCCTTCGCCCATGACCGAGGAGACGCGCACGCCCTCCTCCTCAACGGCGACGCGCACGCCGATTCCCCCGAAGCCTTCGCGGGCCGCGCGGTGCTCGCGCGCCGAGGCGGGCGTGGAATAGCGCGAGAAGCGGTCAAGCTTGCCCAGCATCCCTTCGAAAACCGCCTTGTAGACGTCCTCGGGATTGTCAGACGACAGCTCGGGCGATGCGATGCGCGCCAGGTTGATCGCGCCGGCCGTCACCGAGGCCCAATCCTCGATGTCTTGCGTGGTGGGCGAATCGAAGCCGCCGGCCGGCTGTCCGCGCACGGCGATGTCCACGTGGCCGCCGGCCTGGCGGATGGTCAGCTCCGGATCGAGCTTGGTGAGATTGCTGAGCCCGGCGACCGCCAAGGTCCCGAGATCCACCTTCTCGATATACATCTCCTCGATGTTGGAGTAGCCGGCGGCGAACATCCGGGTCGCCTCTTCGGGCGCCAAGGTCGCCGTGGAAGCCGGGCGCACGCCCCCGCAGCTCGCTGCGAGCAGAAGGGCGACGAGCGCAGGCGCGAGCGCCGGACGGGCGGCGGAGCTGCGAAGCCGGGCAAACCTGACCATGCGGTATTCGGACCCCCAGACGATCCCTGCCTTCGTGGCCCCTGATGGCGGGAATCGTCACGAAAGATGGTGCGGAAACGCGGGCATGCGCGCAACCGATTCTTTGATTCCGAATGGTAAAGGAATGGTTGCGGCGGGGGGATTTGCGGCAACAAACGTACCGCAGTTGCAGGATCGCCGGACCGCTTGCCTCGATTCGTCAGCGGCGGCGCGTGCGGCGCGATGTGCCGGCGCCACCTTGTGGGGTTTTCGGGCGCCGAGGCGGCTTGGTGCGGGTCTTTCGCTTCTTGCCCGGCTTGCTGCGCTCCGGCTGACCGGCCTTGCGCTTCGCGGACTCGGATCGGCGAACCGGCCGCCCGGCGCGACCCTTTCCACCCTCGCTCTTGTCGCGGCCCCCGCGCGCCCAGGGCGAAGGCCCCTCCGCCGCTTGCTCCGATTCGGCGAGCGCCAGGAGGAGACCGCCCGTCGCCACCTCCGCCTCGACCAGCCGCACCATCACCCGTTCGCCGAGCTGATAGATCTCCCGGCTGCGCCGCCCGACCAGCGCGTGGCGCGATTCGTCGTGGTCCCAGAAATCCCCGCCGAGGGTGGAGATCGGCACCAAACCGTCGGCGCCGCTGTCCGACAAGGTGACGAACAGCCCGAAACGCGTCACGCCGGAGATGCGGCCGGGCAGGACCTGTCCGATTCGGTCCGAGAGATAGGCGGCGGTGTAGCGATCCATCGCGTCGCGCTCGGCCGCCGCCGCGCGGCGCTCGGTCGCGGAGATCTGCTGGCCGATCTCCTCGAACTCCTCTTCCGCCTCCGTGGGCAGCCCCCCTTCGCCGAGCTTCAGGCCCGAGATCAACCCGCGATGCACCAGAAGGTCGGCATAGCGGCGGATAGGCGAGGTGAAATGCGCATAGCGGGTCAGCGCCAGGCCGAAATGCCCGATGTTCCCCGGGCTGTAGACCGCCTGCGCCTGGCTGCGCAGCACCAGCTCGTTGACCATCTCGGCATGAGGGGTGCGCGCGGCCTGCTCCAGGAGCCGGGTGAACATCTTCGGACGGATGACCTGGCCCTTTGCCAAGCTCAATTCGATGGTCTCGAGGAACTCGCGCAGGGCGGCGATCTTAGCGGGGTCCGGCGCGTCGTGGACGCGATACATCGCCGGCCGCCGGCGCTCCTCCAGCGTCTCGGCCGCCGCGACATTGGCGAGGATCATGAACTCCTCGATCAGGCGATGGCTGTCGAAGCGCGCCCGCGCCTCGATCCGCGCGATCCTTCCGTCCGGGCCGAAGACGGCGCGCCGCTCGGGCAGGTCGAGATCGAGCGTGCCGCGGCGCCGACGAGCCTCGGCCAGGGCGGAGTAGGCGCCGTAAAGCGGCCGGACCACGCGATCCGAGAGGGATGCCGTGGTCTCGTCCGGGGCGCCGTCGCGCGCCGCCTGGACCTGCTCGTAGGTCAGGCGCGCCGCCGAGCGCATCAATCCCCGCACGAAGCGATGGCGGCGCTTGCGACCCTGCGCATCGATCCAAAGATGCACGGCCATGCAGGCGCGATCCTCGTGGGGCCGCAGGGAGCACAGATTATTGGAGAGATTCTCGGGAAGCATCGGCACGACCCGGTCGGGGAAATAGACCGAGTTGCCGCGCCGGCGCGCCTCCTGGTCGAGCGCGTCTCCCGGGCGGACATAGTGGGCGACATCGGCGATGGCGACAACGAGATGCCAGCCGCCGGGGTTCTGCGGGTCGCCGTCCGGCTCTGCCCAGACCGCGTCGTCGAAGTCGCGCGCATCGGCGCCGTCGATGGTGACCAGCGGGATGTCGCGCAGGTCCGTCCGCGCGCCGAGGGGCGCCGGCCGCGCCGCGTCGGCCTGAGCGACCGCGTCCCTGGAAAATTCGGTCGGGATGTCGTGGGTGTGGATCGCGATGAGGCTCGCGGCGCGGGGATCGTCGATATGGCCGATGCGCTCGACGACCTTGCCCTGGATCGCGCCGTAGCGGTGGGTGTGCAACACCTCGGCCAGCACGAGCTCGCCGGGCTCGGCGCCGTTCGCGTCGCGGCGATCGATGCGGCAGTCGGCGCGCTGCCGCCGGTCGGTCGAGAGCAGCTTGCCGCCCTCCGGCGTCGGCTCGTAGATGCCGAGAATGCGCTGCGGGGGTCCGGCGATGCGCCGCACCACGCGGCCGGTATAGGTGCCGTCCGGCTGGCGCGAGAGCCGCGCTAGAACCCGCTCGCCTTCGCCCAAGGCCGGGGTGCCGTGCCGGTCGGGAGCCATGTAGATCGTCGGCGGCGGGCCATCCGCCTTCCAGATTTGCGGCCGCGCGAGCACCTCGCCGTCGGCGTCGGTGCCGGCGATCACGAGCACCGCGTATTCGGGCAGGGTTCCCGGCGCGCCGAGGCGGCGTCGGCCGCCTCTCTCGACCTCTCCGCCCTGCTTCAGCTCGCGGAGGATTTCCTTCAGGCGCACGTGATCCTCGCCGCCGATCCGGAAGGCGCGCGCGATCTCGCGCTTGCCCACCGGCGTCGGGCTCTCGCGGATGAAGTCCTGGATCTGGCGCTTGGTCGGAAAGGGTGCGGGCGTCTTGCTTCGGGGCACGTCAGCCGCCCGATGCGGTGCGTCGCCGCCTCGCGGGCTTGGCGGGCGTCGCGGTCTCGGTTTCGGCGTCCGCTTTCTTGGCCTTGCCGCGCGGCGCGGATTTCGCCTTCGGTCCGCCTTTCGCTTTCGCCGCCTGCGCGTTGAGCAACTCCACTGCCTGGTCCAGGGTGACGGCGTCGGGATCGGTATCCTTCGGGATGGAGGCGAAGAGGCGGCCGTGCCGGACATAGGGGCCGTACCGTCCGCTTCCGACCGTCACCGGTTTTCCGTCTTGCGGGTGCTCGCCCAGGCTGCGCCCTCCGCCCGCGCTCCCGCCGCGACGTCCGCGGGAGGGCTCCGCCAGCAGCGAGACGGCGCGGTTGACGCCGATGGTCAGCACATCGTCGTCGGCGCCGAGCGACTTGTAGATGCTGCCGTGCTTGATGTAGGGGCCGAAGCGGCCGATGCCGGCGGCGATCGGCTCGCCCGATTCCGGGTGGCGGCCGACGGTGCGCGGGAGCGCAAGCAGGGCCAGCGCCCGTTGAAGGTCGAGATCGGCCGGCGAGAGCGATTTCGGTAGAGAGGCGCGCTTGGGCTTTTCCTTCTCCTTCGCTTCGCCGAGCTGCACATACCAACCATATGGCCCCTTGCGCAGCGTGACCAGCGCGTCGGTCTCGGGGTCGCGGCCGAGCTCGCGCGGGCCGGCCTCGGCCTCGCCGTTCTCGGCGGTCTCGACCGCGAGCGGGCGGGTATAGGTGCAGTTCGGGTAATTCGAGCAGCCGATGAAGCCTCCGTTGCGCCCGAGCCTCAGGCCGAGTCGGCCCTGCTTGCAGGCGGGACAGAGGCGCGGATCGCGGTCCGAAGCGTCATCGGGGAAGAAATGCGGGCCGAGGTCGCGGTCGAGCGCGTCGATCACCTGGCCGATGGTCAGCTCGCGCGTGCCGTCGACGGCCTTATGAAACTCGCGCCAGAAGTCGCGCAACACCGTCTTCCAGTCGATCCGCCCGCCGGAGATGTCGTCGAGCTGGTTCTCCAGATCGGCGGTGAAATTGTATTGGACATAGCGCTCGAAGAAGCTGGCGAGGAAGGCGGTGACCAGCCGGCCGCGGTCCTCGGGGATGAACCGCTTCTTCTCCAGCCGCACATAGTTGCGGTCCTGCAGGACTTGCAGGATCGATGCGTAGGTGGAGGGGCGGCCGATCCCCAGCTCCTCCAGCTTCTTGACCAGGCTCGCCTCGGTGTAGCGCGGCGGCGGCTGGGTGAAGTGCTGCTCTGGCCGCACCTCCTGAAGCGTCGGCCGGTCGCCCTCGGCGAGGGGCGGCAGCCGCCGCTCGCTCTCGTCCTCGGCGGGGTCGTCCTCATCCTCGTGATAGAGCGTGAGAAAGCCGTCGAAGCGCAGCACCGAGCCGGTCGCGCGCAGCACCGCCGCGCCGACCGCCCCGGCGATGTCGACCGAGACCTGGTCGAGCACGGCGCTTTCCATCTGGCTGGCGACGGTGCGCTTCCAGATCAGCTCGTAGAGCCGCCGCTCGTCGTGGTCGAGGGCGCGCGCGACATCCTGCGGGCGGCGGCGCAGGTCGGTCGGGCGGATCGCCTCATGCGCCTCCTGCGCGTTCTTGGCCGCGCTCTTGTATTGGCGCGGCGAGGAGGGGAGGTAGTTCTTTCCGTAGCTCTCCTCGATCAGCCGGCGGCTGGCGGCGATGGCCTCGCCGGCGAGCTGCACGCCGTCGGTGCGCATATAGGTGATGAGGCCGACCGTCTCCCCGCCGATATCGACGCCCTCATAGAGCTTCTGCGCCACGCGCATGGTGCGGGTCGCGCCGAGGCCCAGCTTGCGCGAGGCCTCCTGCTGCAAGGTCGAGGTGGTGAAGGGCGCCGGCGGGTTGCGGCGGACCTGCTTCTTCTCGACCGAGGTCACGGCGAAGGGCGCGCCCTCGCGGATGCGGCGGGCGGCGGCCTCGGCGGCCCCGCTGTCGGCGAGATCGAAGCGGTCGAGCTTGCGCCCGTCGAGTGAGACCAGCCGCGCCGCGAAGGTCGCGCCCTCAGCGGTGCGGAAGGTGGCCTCGATCGACCAGTATTCGCGGGAGCGGAACGCCTCGATCTCAGCCTCGCGCTCGCAGACGAGCCGCAGCGCGACCGACTGCACGCGTCCCGCCGAGCGGCTGCCCGGCAGCTTGCGCCACAGGACCGGCGACAGGGTGAAGCCGACCAGGTAGTCGAGCGCGCGGCGCGCCAGATAGGCTTCGATCAATTCGCGGTCGAGACCGCGCGGATTGGCCATGGCGTTGAGCACGGCCGTCTTGGTGATCTCGTTGAAGACCACGCGGCGGACATCGACGTCCTTCAACGCGCGCCTGCGCTTCAGCTCCTCGCTGATATGCCAGGATATCGCCTCGCCCTCCCGGTCGGGGTCGGTGGCCAGGATCAGCTTGTCGGCGTTCTTCACCGCCGCCGCGATCTCCCTCAACCGCCGCTCGGCCTTGCCGTCGACCTCCCAATCCATGGCGAAGTCTTCATCGGGCCTGACGGAGCCGTCCTTCGGCGGCAGGTCGCGGACATGGCCGTAGCTGGCCAGGACCGTGTAGCCCGATCCCAGATACTTGTTGATGGTCTTGGCCTTGGCCGGCGACTCGACGACGACGACGTTCACGAAACTCTCAATCCCTCTCAAGGCTTTGCGCCGAGACCCCCATATGGGAGCTCAGGAAGCGGCCGGCATCCCCTGCGCCAGGAGCGAGACCCGGTTGCCGGGATGGCGCGCCAGGCGGCCGGCGAGCTCAAGCTCCAGGAGCGCGGTGTGCACCGCGGCCGGGGAGAATGGACAGGCGCGCAACAATTCGTCAACCGCGACCGGCTCGGGGCTGAGGAGCTCGAGCAGCAGCGGGCGCGCGCCCGCGACCTCCCGCTCGGCCGCATCGGCGGCCGGAGCGGCGGCGAAACCCGGCCCCTCGCCGGTCGAGAGCGGCGGCTTTTGCGAGGCCAGCGCGGCGATGACGTCGGCCGCGCCTTGCACCAGAATCGCGCCGTCGCGGATGAGGCCGTTGGCGCCGGCGGAGCGCGGGTCGAGGGGCGATCCCGGCACCGCGAAGACCTCGCGGCCTTGCTCCAGGGCGAATCGCGCGGTGATGAGGCTGCCGGAGCGCAAGGCCGCCTCGACCACCACGACGCCGAGCGAGATTCCGGAGATCAGCCGGTTCCGGCGCGGGAAGTGCCTCGCTTGCGGGACGGTTCCGACCGGCATCTCGGCGATGACCGCGCCGCGCGCTGAGATGGATTGGTAAAGAGCCTCGTTCTCCGGTGGGTAGATGACGTCGATGCCGCCGGCCACCACGGCGATGGTGCCGCTCTCCAGCGCAGCCTCGTGGGCCGCCGAGTCGATGCCCCGGGCGAGGCCGGAGGCGACCGCGTAGCCGGCCGCGCCGATCTCGCGCGCGAGCGTGCCCGCGATCAGCCTGCCGTTCGCCGAGGCGTTGCGGGCGCCGACGATCGCCACTGTCGGGCGCATGAGGAGCTGATCTTGGCCGAGAACCGCCAACAGCGGCGGGGAATCGTCGATCGCCGCGAGGGCCGGGGGAAATCCCGGCTCGGTGAAGGCGATGAGACGGCCATTCAAGCGCGCCAGCTCGGCCATCTCGCGCTCCGCGGCGGCGCGCGGATGCACCTTCAGCGGCTGCGTGCGCCCGCCGCGCTTGGCCAGATCCGGCAGCGCCGCGAGAGCGGCGGCCGCCGACCCGAACCGGCGGAGCAGATGGCGAAAGGTGACAGGCCCGACATTCTCGCTGCGGATGAGCCGCAGCCAATCCAGGCGCTCGGTGGAAGTGAGTTCGCGGCGGGGCGGGGACATGATCGGAGCGAGAGAGTGGCAAGCCGGCGGCCGCTCGTCAACCAGGGGTCGCGTATTCAGAAGTCAGAGGACAGAAGTCAGAAGCCAGAAAAGAGAAACGCGGTCAAAGCCCCGCCGGAATGGCGATCGGGCGGGGCTTGGCGTCCGGCCCCCCGGTGAGGAGCCAGCGCCGGACCTCGGTGAGGGGGGCGTCGTCGTCGAAGACCACCTTCCCCCAGCTCCTGCGGACGCCGAGCTCCTCGAGCAGCGCGAAGAGATCGACGGGCGCGCCGGCTAGGTGCTTCTCGGCGAGGCGGGTGAGCACCGGCTCAGGCGCCTCGCGCTCAGCCACGGCGAGGATGTCGAAGGTCTTCGCCGTGACCGTGATGTCGCCGGACTGCGCGAAGATGAGGCGCAGGCAGTCCTCCACCCCCATGCGCCCGTCCGTAAGCCGGCGCAGCTCGACATCCGCCATCAGCCAGTAGAGCGCGCCGCCCCAATAGGGGTCGCCCTTGCGGAGCCCCTCGCGCATGGGCTCGAGGCCGCGGCCCATCCAGAGCGTCCACTCGTCCCAGACAGACGCCTCGCTGCGCCAGCCGGCGCGGTAGCGCACGATCGGCTCCAGATAGGTGGCGAGCCCTTCGTTGAGCCAGACGCCGGTGTCGCGGACATAGGGGGTGCCGAGATGGATGAACTCATGCACCAGCACCCATTCGTCATAGAGATCGCGCGCCGCGATCTCGGCGCCGACCATCACCCGCATCATGATGCCGCCGGTCGAGATCACGCGCCCGAAAGGGACGTTCGCGCGGCCGGGAACCGGGATGATGACGACGCTGCTGCGCGCAACCGGGAAGCCGCGCCAAAGCTCGGCATTGGCGAGCGCGGTCGCGCGCACCCAATCGGCGATCTCATCGACGCTCGCCTTGAGCGGCCCATCCAGGATCAAGAGGTCGATCTCGCCCTTGGGGTCCTCGACGTCGGCGGCGGCCAGGCCCGTCCCCAGCGACATCGGCAGCGGCACGGCGACCTTGCGGCGCTCGAAGTCGCCGAACACGACGGGCGCCGCGTCCTGCACCTCTTTGGCGAGAATTTCGTAGGCGTCGCCGACCCGCGGCAGGCTGGTGGCGATGTCGCCCTCGTGCTGCGCGTGGAATCGGATGGCGATCGTCGCGTCGCCCGCGCCGATCGGCGTCGGAATGACCGCGGACAGACTGGCCAGCACCGACCGTCCGGAGTTTTTTGCGGAGTTGTAGTCGTCCTCGGCCCCGGCCATGCCGTCCAGGTCGATCAGGTAGCGCGCGCCCGTCAGTTTGCCGTCGCGTGCGCGCCAGGCGGCAGTGCCGGCCTTGGCGAGGGGCCGTCCTTGCGCGTCGGTGAAGTCGACGATCCAGGCGGAGGGCGAGCCGTCGGCGAAGGCGAAGCCGGCGACCGGCCGGCGGCAGTCGATCGCGACGTCGAGAGACCACCCCTCCTGGTCGAGCAGGACCACGTCATAGGCGCAGAGCGCATCGGCCTCGGCTCGGCCGGGGGAGGCGGGCAGGGCGGTCAGCGCGGCCGCGGCCCAGAGAAAGACTGCATGAATCCTCACCGCGCCCCCATCAGCTTCCGCCGGATCAGATGGTCGAGCGAGAGAGCGCCGGGGCCGCGCAGCAGCAGATAGAGGATCGGCCCGAGCCAGAGCGCATGCGCGTGATAGCCTTTCGGCACCACGAAAAGCTGGATGACGATTGTCATGACGAGCGTGGCCGCCGCCGCCAGCCGGGTGCCGAGGCCGAGAAGGAAAAGGAACGGCACCGTCACTTCCACCGAGGTCGCCAGCGCCGCCGCCGCCTCGGGGGGCAGCAGCGGCACCTTGTAGATGTCGCGGAACAGCTTCAGCGTGTTCTCCCAACGCGAGAGCTTGTTCCAGCCGGAATAGCCGA
>DATIDB010000070.1:0-3457 GCA_035456545.1 Alphaproteobacteria bacterium
GGCCGTGCTCGCGGGTCAGCAACGTCACCACCGCCCCGCTCTCTCCGAGCGGGCGCAAGGTCAGGACGATGCCCTCATCGCGCCAGTCCATTCAGAATTCCCCTCCCCCCTTGCGGGGGAGGGAGAAGGAAAACCCCGCCGTCACGCCTCGTAATCGAGGCCCAGCTCCCGATAGAGCGCAGGGTCGTCGCTCCAATTCTCGCGCTTCTTGACGAAGAGGAAGAGATGCACCCGCCGACCGATCATGGCGCCCAGCTCGGATTGCGCGGCCAGGCGGATCGAGCGGATGCGCACGCCGCCCTTGCCCAGCACGATCGCCTTCTGCCCCTCGCGCTGGACATAGATGATCTGGCTCACCTTGAGGCTGCCGTCCTGGAACTCCTCCCAGCTCTCGGTCTCCACCGTGGTCGCGTAGGGGACTTCCTGATGGAGCTGCAGGAAGAGCTGCTCGCGGGTGACCTCGGCGGCGAGGAAGCGCAGCGGCGCGTCGGAGACCTGATCCTCCGGATAGAGCCACGGGCCCTCGGGCAGGCCGCGCGCCAGGCGGCCCTTGAGATCCTCGACCCCATCGCCCGTCAGCGCGGAGATCATGAAGGTCTCGGTGAAGACCCCTTCGGCGGTCAGGAGCTGCGCCAGCTCCAGCAGATTCGCGCGCGGCGCCTGGTCGATCTTGTTGAGCACGAGGATGGCCTTGCGGCCGGCCTCCTTCAGGCCGGCGACGATGCTCATCGTCTCTTCCGAGGGCGGGTTCTCTCCGGCATCCACCACCAGCGCGATCTCGTCGGCGTCCGCCGCGCCCTGCCAGGCGGCCTTGACCATGGCGCGGTCGAGGCGCCGCTTCGGGCGGAAGATGCCGGGCGTGTCCACCAGCAGGATTTGCGTCGCATCCTCGATGGCGATGCCGAGGAGGCGCGAGCGCGTCGTCTGCACCTTCGGCGTGACGATGGCGATCTTGGCGCCGACCAGCGCGTTGACTAGGGTCGATTTCCCCGCATTCGGGGCTCCGATCACCGCGACGAACCCGCAGCGGGTGGCCTCCGCCGCCGGAGTGGTTCCGTCCTCGGCCCGCCCGCTCACGCGCCCTCTCCGCGCATGGCCTGCCGCAGCGCCGCGGCGGCGGCCGCCTGCTCGGCGGAGCGCTTGGAGCGGCCTTCGCCCAGGGCGGGCGGCAGGCCCTCCACCCGCACCTCGACCGTGAAGCGCGGCTCATGCGCCGGGCCTTCCGAGGCGATCACGACATAGCTCGGCAGCTTCCGCCCCGCCCCTTGCGCCCATTCCTGAAGCGTCGTCTTGGCGTCCTGCGGCGGGTGGCGGTCCTGACCGATCAGCTCGGACCAGGCGCGGGTGATGAATGTCCGGGCCGCCTCGATCCCACCGTCGAGATAGAGCGCCGCAATCACCGCCTCGCAGGCGTCGGCGAGGATGGCCGGATTGGCGCGGCCGCCCGAATCCTCCTCGCCCCGGGCCAATGCGAGGTGCGGGGCAAGCCCGATCTCCGCCGCCACCTGCGCCAGGCTCTCGCGCGACACGAGCACGGCGAAGCGGCGGGCAAGATCGCCCTCCTCCTCATCGGGAAAGCGCCGGTAGATGAGGTCCGCGACCACCAGCCCCAGCACGCGGTCGCCCAGGAACTCCAGCCGCTCGTTGGCGATGCCCCCGCGCCCCGAGGCGCTGGAATGGGTGAGGGCGAGGCGCAGAAGCGAAGGATCGGCGAAGCGATGGCCGAGAGCCTCGGCCATCGTCTCCACCGCGTCCTCTCTGCGCGCGCTCATTCCACGGCGTTGAAGAGCCGCGACCAGCGGATCGCCATCGGCCAGCGCCACAATTCCCAGAGCTCGGCGCTGCCGTCGACCGAGAAGAACAGGATCTCGGCGCGGCCGACCAGGTTCTCGGCCGGAATCGGGCCGATGAAGCGGCTGTCCTGCGAATTGTCGCGGTTGTCGCCCATGACGAAGTAGTGGCCGGGCGGAACCTCGTATTCGCGCGTGTGGTCGCCGAATTCGTCGTCGCTGACCTCGCGGATGCGATGGGTCACGCCGTTCGGCAGCGTCTCCAGGTAGATGGTGCCGCCGGGCGCGTCCGGGTCCTCGCCATCGATCTTCTGCCGCGAGACCGGCACGCCGTTCACCTGAAGGATGCCGTCGCGCACCAGGATGCGGTCGCCGGGAAGGCCGATGACCCGCTTGATATAGTCGGTGCTGTTGTCCGAGGGCAGCTTGAAGACCACCACATCGCCGCGCTCGGGCTGCCCCTCCACGATGCGCCCGGAGAAGAGGTCCGGGCTCAAGGGGAAGGAGTGCTTGCTGTAGCCGTAGGAGTATTTCGAGACGAAGAGATAGTCGCCGATCAGCAGCGTCGGCAGCATGGAGCCCGATGGAATGTTGAACGGCTCGAACAAGAAGGTCCGCACGACGAGCGCGATCAGCGCGGCATAGATGATGGTGCGGACGGTCTCGGCGATGCCGCCGGCCTTCTTGCGAGCCATTGAGCGCGAGACCTGGTTGTTCAGCGAAAGGTCCTCTGATGGGCCGCCCGGGCTCCTCGCCCGGCGGAGCGGGGGATGAAGCCAGCCCGGCCCCAAGCTGTCAAGGTTCCCCGGGGTCCGGCTCCGGCCCCGGAACCGCCGAGATGATGACGATGGCCTGCGCCTGCGGGTGCTCGTCGGTGATGGTGAGGTCGATCTGCGCCACCATTCCGGGCGGCGTGATCTCCGCGAGCCTGCGGGCGGCCCCGCCGGTCAGCGCCATTGTCGGCTTGCCCGAGGAGAGGTTGACCACGCCCAGATCGCGCCAGAAAACGCCCCTCCTGAAGCCCGTGCCGAGAGCCTTGGCGCAGGCCTCCTTTGCGGCGAAGCGCTTGGCGTAGCTGGCGGCCCTCAAGGAGCGGCCCTCGGACTTGCGCTGCTCGACCTCGGTGTAAACCCGGTCGATGAAACGCCTTCCGAAACGCTCCAGGGTTCGCTCGATGCGCCGGATGTCGATGATGTCGCTGCCGATCCCGATGATCATCTGCCGCTCAGGCGCTCCGCTCGCCGGCGGCCTCGGCGCGAGCCTGGTCCATGAGCGCCCGCATCCGCCGGATGGCGCTTTCGAGGCCGCCGAAGATCGCTTCGCCGATAAGGAAATGGCCGATGTTCAGTTCCACGATGGTGGGGATCGCGGCCACCGCTCCCACGGTCTCGAAGGTGAGGCCGTGCCCGGCGTGGCATTCCAGCCCGATCGCCTCGGCATGGGCGGCGGCGCGGCGGATGCGCTCCAGCTCGCGCGCGCGCCCCTGCCCCGCCGCCTCGCAATAGGAGCCGGTATGCAGCTCGACCACCGGTGCGCCCAGCGCGCGGGCGGCGTCGAGCTGCCTCGGGTCGGGCTCGACGAAAAGCGAGACCCGGATTCCGGCGGCGGTGAGCGCCTCGACGCAAGGCCGCAAGGCCTCGCGGCTTCCCTCGGCGTCGAGCCCGCCT
>DATIDB010000071.1:0-3372 GCA_035456545.1 Alphaproteobacteria bacterium
TCCTCAAAGCCGCGCAGCCACTCGGGCAGGTGCACGATCAAGAGCGCCGCGAGCACCGCGCCCGATGGGCGGCGGCTGCCGCCGATCACCGTCGCCACCAGCGCGGTGATCAGCACGCCGATCTCCATCACCTCGGGCGACACGGTCCCGAGCGTGAAGGGATGCAGCGCCCCGGCGGCGCCGCCGACCGCGGCGGAGAGCACGAACAGCGCGAGCCGGCGACGGGGCGCGTCGATGCCCGACGCCTCGGCCGCGAGCGGCGCCTCGCGCATCAGCGCGAGGCCAAGCGCGAAGGGCCCCCGCGTCAAGGCGCGCGTCGCGAGCATGGCCAATCCGAACAGCGCCCAGGCGAGGAGCGCCATCGCGAGCCCCCGCGGCAGCTCGGCGCCGAAAAGCGTGGGGAGGGGAATGCCGGCGAGCCCGTTCGCGCCGCCGGTCACCGTCTCCCAATTGACCGCGATGAGCCGCAGGATCTCAGCGCCCGCCAGGGTCGCCAGAGCGAAGGCGTGGGCGCTCAAGCGCCGCAGCGCCGGCGCGATGACGAGCGCGGCGAGCCCGCAGACGAGCATAGCACCGGGGATCGCCAGCAGCAGCTCGGAGGAGAGGGTGCGGGCGAGGAGCGCGCTCGCATAGGCGCCGAGACCGAAGGCCGCGCCTTGGAACAGCGAGATCGCGCCGGCATGGCCGAAGGCGAGCTGATAGCCGAGCGCGGTGGTCGCGACCAGTCCTGAGAGCGCGACGAGGCGCAAGGCGTAGGCATCGCCGAGCGCTGCAAGGAATGCGGTGGCAAGGGCGAGCGCGGCGAGCGGCGCGCCGATGCGCAGGCGCTCGCCTCTGCGTTCAGGCGCGCTGGCCGGCATGTTCGGGGAAAAGCCCCTGCGGGCGGACCGCGAGGATCGCGAGCACCGCCGCATAGAGCAACGCCTCGGCCACAGGATATGAGAGGAGCGCGGCGACCCCGACCTCGAAGAGCGCGATGGCGAGCGCGCCCGCGACCGCTCCGGCGAGCCGGCCCCAGCCGCCCAGCGCCGCCGCGACATAGGCCTTCAGCATCAGCGCGCCGCCGTCCTCCGGCGTGACGAAGAACTGGTTGGCGAGCAAGAGCCCGGCTGCGCCCGCAAGCGCCGCGGCGAGCGCGAAGGCGAGCGCGACCATCTTCGCGACGGGCACGCCGAGGGCGCGGGCCATCTCCGGGTCCTCGGCGCTCGCCCGCAGACGCCTGCCAAGCCGCGTTTTCGCCAGCAGGAGCCAGAGCAGCGCGACCATGAGCGCCGCCGCGAGAATGACGGCGAGCGACTGCCGGCTGACGAGCGCGGGCCCGATCTGGACCAGGCCCCCGCCCAGCAAGGGCGGGCCGGTGCGCGGCGCCGCGCCGAATGCCGCGTCGAGGCCGTTGCGGATGATGAGCCCGACCGCGATGGTGCTGACGAAGAGCGCGGCGGGTGGGCGGCGGCTCAATGGAAAATAGGCGAGGGCGGCGACCGCCAATCCCAGAGCGGCCATGATCGCCAGCACGCCCGGCAGCAAGAGCGCCGCCGGGAGCGGCAGCAGTCCGGCCAGCGCGACCGTCGCGAACCCTCCCGCCGCGACGAGGTCGCCATGCGCGAAATTCACCGCGCGGCTGGCGTTCAGCACCAGGACGAAGCCGAGCGCGACCAGCGCATAGGCCGCGCCCAGCGCCAAGCCTGAGATCAGGAGTTGGAGGAGCATGATTCAGAAGTCAGAAGACAGAAGTCAGAAATCCGATCGGCGTGCTCTGGATCGTGCGCCGGACCTCTTCGAGAATACCACTCCCTCCCCAACCCACCGAGAGGGAGGGAGACGAGGGATGCCGTGGCCAGCACCAGGTGCAGAGTACGCGTGCGGCGAAATTCCCCTCTCCCTAGAAGCCAGACAAGATCGACCTTCTGACTTCTGTCTTCTGACATCTGACGTCTGCTACCCCGCCGCGCCGGCATAGTGCTTGACCAGCGTCGGGGCGCGCGTCTTCCCGTCATAGCAGATGATGACCGCGTCATGCGCCATGTTGCCCTTGCCGTCGGAGCGGTAGGTCATGGCGACGCCCTCGAAGCTCGCGGCCGCGAGCCGGTCGCGCACCGCATTCGGCGTGGCCGCGCCGGTGCGGATCGCCTCCAGCACCATCCGCGTCGCGTCGTACTGCGCGGCGGCGAAGGCGTCGGGCTCGGCATCGAAGCGCGCGCGATAGGCCGCGGCGAACCCCTCCATCTCCGCAGAGCCGCCGGAGATGGGCGAGGAGCCGCTTTCGGCGCAGACGCCCTCAAGCTCCGCCGGATCGAGCAGCGCCGCCGTCTGCGGCTGATGCATGGCCGATCCGGCGAGGATCGGCAGCGTCGCGCCGAGCGCGCGCGCCTGCCGGATCGCCAGCGCCGTCGAGGGCGCGTGGAGGTGCAGGATCAGCACGTCGGGTTCGGCCGCGAGCGCCTTGGTCAAGGCTGGCGTCAGGTCCTTGGCCGTCGGCGCCAAGCCCTCCTCGTAGACGACCTCTGCGCCGAGGCTCTTGAACTGCTCGACGAGCTGCGCGCGGCCGCTCTGGCCATAGGCCGTGGTCTGGTAGAGGATCGCCGGGCGCCTCGCGTTCAGCTCCTCAACGGCGTAGCGCGCCTGCGCGCGCTTGACCACCGCATCGCCCGGGAAGAAGCGGAAGACGTAGTCGCTGCCCATCTCGGTGATCTGCGCGGTGCCGGAGATGGTGACGAGCGGCACGCCGGCCTCGCCCGCGCGCGGGATCAGCGCCAGCATCTGCGTCCCGAGCATCGGCGCGACCACCGCAAGGGGCCTCTCGCGCAGCGCGCGCTCGAGCGCGGTCAGCGCGACTTCCGGCGAGGTCTGCGTGTCGATCACCTCGGCATCGATGTCGAGGCCCGACTGCTCGATCGCCAGCAGCGCGCCGTTGCGCTGGCTGGTCCCCTCCAGCGCGAGGAAGCCGGTGATCGGCACGAGGATCGGCAGCGCCGGCTTCTCCGCTCGCGCGAGGCCCGGCAGCGCGGTCGCGATCAACGCGGCTGCGATCAGAGATGCAAAGCGAAACATCGGAGGACTTGCTCCCTTCCGTTCGGAAGGAGCCGGCGGGAGGCGTTGCGATGGCCGATCGGCGCTGTCCCGTAAGCGGCTCCCTGCGCTGGCATGATCCAGATCAGGTTCGATGGGTATGCTCTCAGCCCCGGATCCCTCCGGGACACCCCAGCCTTGACCAGTGCCGCCGATCCTGGGCGGGGGCGGAAAGAATGTCAATCGCCCCCATATGGGCGAAAAGCATTGACTAGGTTATCCTCACATCATATTATCTCTGGCGGATAATATGCATTCCGATGATGTTGACTACGAGCTCCAGAACCTGCTTGCGCTGGATGG
>DATIDB010000072.1:0-2234 GCA_035456545.1 Alphaproteobacteria bacterium
GGCGTCACCAAGGCGGCGCTCGCCGAGTACTACCTCGCCATCGCGGATTGGATGCTCCCGCACGTCGCCGGGCGCCCTCTGACGCTGTTCCGCTGCCCGAACGGTCGGGGCAAGCCCTGCTTCTACCAACGCCATCCCGGCGAGGGGATGCCGGCGGGGATCCGCACCGTGCCCGTCCGCGAGAAGGACGGCACCTATGATTCGATCTCCATCGAGGACGTCGAGGGGCTGATCGGGCTGGCGCAGATCGGGGCGCTGGAGATCCACACCTGGGGAAGCAGGCTCGACAGGATCGAGCAGGCCGACCGCATCGTCTTCGATCTCGATCCGGACGAAGGCCTTCCCTGGGCGCGGGTGGCGGAGGCGGCAAGGATCATGCGCGAGCGCCTGAGCGACCTCGGCCTGGAGAGCTTCCTGAAGACCACCGGCGGCAAGGGCTTGCATGTGGTGGCCCCGATCCGGCGCGGCCCGGACTGGGAGGAGGTCAAGGCCTTCACCAAGGCCGTGGTGGAAAGGATGGCCGGGGACGATCCGGCGCGCTTCACCGCGAACATGTCGAAAGCCAAGCGCAAGGGACGTATCTATGTCGACTTCCTGCGCAACCAGCGAACCGCGACCTTCATCGCACCCTATTCCACGCGCGCCAAGTCGGGCGCGCCGGTGTCGGTCCCGATCTTCTGGGAGGAGCTGGACGAGGGCGTGCGCTCCGACCAGTTCAACACGACCACCCTCCCCCGTCGGCTGCGGAGCTTGGAGGAGGATCCCTGGGCCGAGATCGACCGGCTGCGGCAGGGCATCACCGCCGCCGCGATGCGCAAGGTCGGAATGCGGAGCTGAGCCATGACGCAGGAGGGCGCACGCAAGCGGCGTTACGTGGTGGGGTTCCGCATCGAGGGCCGCTACCGGCATGTTCAGCTCGACGCGCGGGATGCGCTCGATGCGGCGCAGCGGGTGAAGGGCGCGCATCCCGAGGCCCATATCACCTATGCGCGCCGCCACAACCAACGCGCCGACGATCGCCATCCCGAGCCGATGCTGGGCGAGGAGCGCCCCATCGGTCCCGCACCGGGGAGGTCGAAGCGATGATCGCGCAGGCCAGTGGACAGCCCCGGCCAAAGGGACCATGATCCGGCGCGCCGGCCAATCCCGCCGGCGCCCGAGGGGTTTCCATCGAATCCGTCCGCGCCTACGCTGCCGTGGTCGACCTGCGCCCCGTCCTCTTCGTCCTCGGAATCCTGCTGGCGCTCCTGGCCGCGGCGATGCTGGCGCCTGCCGCCGTGGATGCCGCGATGGGCGGAGGGGATTGGAGCGTCTTCATCCTTTCAGCCGGGCTCACCTTCTTCATCGGCGTCGGCCTGGTCCTGGCCAATCGGAGCGCCGGCGCCTCGTCCTTGAGCCTCCGGCAGGCTTTTCTTCTCACCACCCTCACCTGGGGGGTGATCGGCTGCTTCGCGGCGCTGCCGTTCACGCTCTCCTCTCTGCATCTCGATTTCACGGACGCGTTCTTCGAGACGGTGTCGGGGATCACCACCACCGGCTCGACGGTGATCGCCGATCTCGACGCCGCCTCGCCCGGCCTCCTCTTATGGCGCGCGCTGCTGCAATGGATGGGCGGCATCGGCATCATCGCCATGGCGGTCGCGATCCTGCCGATCCTGCAAGTCGGCGGCATGCAGATATTCCGCACCGAATCCTCCGACAAGTCTGAAAAGATCAAGCCGCGCATCCAGCAGATCGCCGGCTCGATCGTGAAGGTGTATTTGACGCTGAGCCTGGCCTGCGTCGTCGTCCTGGTCGCGCTGGGCATGCCGCTCTTCGATGCCGTCTGCCACGCGATGGCCGCATTGGCGACCGGCGGCTTCTCCACCGAAGACGCCTCCGTCGGCCATTTCCAGAGCGACGGCGTCGAATGGGCCCTCGCCTTCTTCATGTTCCTCGGCGGCACCACCTTCGTCGCCATGGCGCAGGTCGCGCAGGGCGAGCCGCGAGCCCTCCTCGCCGACAGCCAGTTCCGCTGGTACTGCGCCTATATCGGGATCGTGATCGGCATGCTGACCGTGTGGCAGCTTGTCCACCGCGACACGACGCTCCATGACGCGCTGCGTTCGAGCGCGTTCAACGTCGTGTCCATCGCGACCACCACCGGCTTCGCCTCCGAGGATTACACGCTCTGGGGGCCGCTGCCGATCGCGGCGTTCTTCTTCATCACCTTCATCGGCGGCTGCACCGGCTCG
>DATIDB010000073.1:0-3979 GCA_035456545.1 Alphaproteobacteria bacterium
CCAGCACCGTGGTCATGCCGAGCGCGGCGGCGGGAACGAGGTTGCGCGGCAAGTCCTCGATGAGCGCCGCGCGGCGCGGGTCGAGGGCATGGGCGCGGACCAGCCCCTCATAGGCGGCGCGCTCGGGCTTCGGCAGGTAGCCGGCGGCGACGATGTCGAAGACGCCGGCGAAGTGCCGGCCGACGCCGAGCCGGTCCAGGACCCGCTCGGCATGCGGCACCGAGCCGTTGGTGAAGATCAGCTTGCGCCCGGGCAGCGCCTCGAGCGCGCGGTCCAGGCGCGCATCGCCCTGGACGGCCGAGTAGTCGATCGCATGCGCCGCCTCGAGGAAGCGTTCGGGCGGGCAGTCGTGATTGACCATGAGGCCGCGCAAGGTCGTGCCGAATTCCTTGAGGTACCGCTTCTGCAGCGCGCGCGCCTCGACGGGGTCGGGCTTCAGGAACTCGCAGATGAACGCGCCCATGTTCCGGTCGACCTGGTCGAAGAGGCGACAGGTCGCCGGATAGAGCGTGTTGTCGAGATCGAAGACCCAGGTCTCGATATGGTCGAGGCGCATCTCCTAATCCCGCCGGATCAGCGTGCCGACGCCGTGGTTGGTGAAGATCTCCAGGAGAAGGGCATGCGGCACGCGTCCATCGAGGATGACGGCCGCCTCCAGCCCGCCGGCGATCGCCTCGATGCAGGTCTCGACCTTGGGGATCATGCCTCCCGCGATCGTTCCATCCGCCATCAGCTCGCGCGCGCGGGAGACCGTCAGCTCGGGAATGAGATTGCGCTCCTTGTCGAGCACGCCGGTCACGTCGGTGAGCAAGAGGAGGCGCGTGGCCTTGGTCGCCGCCGCCACCGCCCCCGCCACCGTGTCGGCGTTGATGTTGAAGGTCTCGCCCTCCGGCCCCGCCCCGATCGGGGCGATCACCGGAATCATGCCACCCTGCTCCAGGCGCGCGAGCATCGCCGCATTGACCTCGGTCGGCTCGCCGACATAGCCCAGGTCCAGGACCCTTTCGATGTTCGAATCTGGATCGCGGCGGGAGCGGGTCAGCTTCTTCGCCTGGACCAGATGGCCGTCCTTGCCGGAGAGCCCCACCGCCGTGCCGCCGGCCGCGCTGATCGCGGCGACGATCTCCTTGTTGATGGTGCCGGAGAGCACCATCTCGACGATCTCCACGGTCTCGGCATCGGTGACGCGCAGCCCGTCCACGAACTCGCTCTTGATCTTCAGGCGCTCCAGCATGCGGCCGATCTGCGGACCCCCGCCATGGACGACCACCGGATGGATGCCGACCTGCTTCAGGAGCACGATGTCGCGCGCGAAGATCTCGGCGAGCTCGGCGTCGCCCATCGCATGCCCGCCATATTTGATGACGAAGGTCTTGCCGGCGTAGCGGCGCATATAGGGCAAGGCCTCGGTGAGCGTGCGCGCCGTGCGCAGCCAGTGCTTGGTCTCGCCGAAATTCGTGGGTCCTTGCGCCATTCTCGAGCCCCCTCCCCTCACGCCCCGGCGGCGAACGCCGCCAGCTCCGCCCGAAGCTCCACGACGCCGACGCCGTCGACCGCGCTGGTGACGGCGATCTCGGGATGCGCCGCGACATGCCCGCGCGCCTCATCGGCGAGGTCCGTGCGGATCCGCTCCAACTCCTCCGCGCGCGTCTTGTCCGCCTTCGTCAGCACGATCTGATAGGAGACCGCCGCTTCATCCAACATGCGCATCATCTCGCGATCCGCATCCTTCAGGCCATGGCGCGCATCGATCAGCAGCAGCACGCGCCGGAGGCTCGGTCGCCCTTTGAGATAATGCCGCGTGAGCTCCGTCCAGCCCTTGATCTCGGATTTCGAGGCGCTGGCATGGCCGTAGCCCGGCAGATCGACCAGCATCAGCCGCCCGCCGAGAAGGAAGAAATTGAGCTGGCGCGTGCGGCCGGGCGTGACCGACACCCGGGCCAGGGTCTTGCGCCCGGTCAGCGCGTTGACGAGGCTCGACTTGCCGACATTCGAGCGGCCCGCGAAGGCGACCTCCGGCGCGGAGGCCTCGGGCATCGCCGACCCGCCCGCCGCGCCGGCGACGAAGCGGCATTCCTGCGCGAAGAGCCAGCGTCCGAATTCCAGCCGCTCCTCCTCGCCGGGGAGGCTGCCTGACCGGGCGCCCGCTTTCGCGGTCAGGGCTTCACCCCCATGCGCCACATGATGAAGCGCTGCTGAGCGATCGAGAGCACGTTGTTCCAAGCCCAGTAGATCACCAGCCCCGCCGGGAACTGCGCCAGCATGAAGGTGAAGACCACCGGCAGCGCCATGAACATCTTCGCCTGGATCGGATCGGGCGGAGCCGGGTTGAGTTTCTGCTGGAGAAACATGGTCACGCCCATGATCAACGGCCACGCGCCGATGGCGAGCAGGCTCGGCGGGTCCCACGGGATCAGGCCAAACAGGTTGAAGATCGAGGTCGGATCGGGCGCAGAGAGGTCCTGGATCCAGCCGTAGAAGGGCGCGTGCCGCATCTCTATGGTGACGAAGAGCACCTTGTAGAGCGCGAAGAATACCGGGATCTGGATGACCACCGGCAGGCAGCCCGAGACCGGATTGACCTTCTCGCGCTTGTAGAGCGCCATCATCTCCTGGTTCAGCTTCTGCCGGTCCTCTCCGTGACGCTCCTTCAGCTCCTGCATCTGCGGGGCCAGCTTCTTCATCTGGCTCATCGCCCGATAGGACTTGTTGGCGAGCGGCAGGAAGAGGAGCTTGACCATGACGGTCAGGAGGAGGATGGCGACGCCGAAATTCCCGGCGACCCGGTAGATCTTGTCCAGGACCCAGAAGATCGGCTGAGTGAGGAACCAGAGAAGGCCGAAATCGACGGCCCGCTCGAAGAGCGGCAGCCCGAGCTGGTCGCGATAGCGCTCCAGGAGCTTCACTTCCTTGGCGCCGGCGAAGAGGCGGCTCGTGCTCTCCGCCGCCGCGCCGGGGGCGACCGTGACCGCGCCGCCCAGATAATCGGCCTGATAGTTCGGGGTGCCGGCCGCCTCCTTCACCGAGAACTCGCCGGTCACCGTCTGCTGCTGGTCCGGCGCGAGCGCGACCAGCCAGTATTTGTCCGTGATGCCAAGCCAACCGCCGGTCGTCTCCTCGCGCACCCGGCCGTCGCTTTCGCGCGGGGCGTCCTCGTAATCGACCTCGCGCAAGGTGCCGTTCAGCACCCCGATCAGCCCTTCATGGAGGATGTAGAAGCCCGCCGTCACCGGCGTGCCCACGCGCACGACGCGCCCGTAGGGGTAGAGCGTCACCGGCTCGGAGCCCTGGTTCACCACGCGCTGGGTGACGGTGAACATGTAGTCGCGGTCGAGGGCGATGATGCGCTCGAAGCGCAGGCCCGCGCCGTTGTCCCAGCTCAAGGTGACCGGCTGATCGGGCGTCAGCGTCTGGCCCGAGGCCTGCCACACGCTGTCGCGCTGCGGCACCGGGACCGAGCCGCCTTGCGCAACCCAGCCGAACTCCGCGAAATAGGGGTTCGCTCCCCCGACCGGATTGAGCAGCTCGATCTTCGGGCTGCCGGGCGCGGTCGTGACCTTGTAGTCGTCGAGGACGAGGTCGTCGATCCGCGCGCCGGTCAGCGCGATCGAGCCGGTCAGGCGCGCCGAATCGATGCGCAGGCGCGGCGCCGCGGCCAAGGCCTCCGGACGGCTCGCACCGGCGGGGGCCGTCGCCCCGGCGGCCGGCGACTCGGCGGGCCCGGCGGCCTTTTGTTGCTGCTGCTGCTCCGTCTGTCGCGCGCGCGCGGCCTCGAGCGCCTCCTGCTGCGCCTTGATTCGGGGCAGCTCGAAGAAATAGTAGAAGGCGAGGATGATGGCGATCGACAGCACGATCGCCAGGATCATGTTCTTCTGGTCCATCGCTGGTCCGCCGGCCGGTCCCGCCACGCCTCACCCCCCTCGCTCAGCGGTCGCCCGCATGGCCCGCGCCGGCGGCACGGGATCGTATCCGCTGGAAC
>DATIDB010000074.1:0-6109 GCA_035456545.1 Alphaproteobacteria bacterium
ACCATCGTGACGCCGATCAGGATCGTAAAGGAGGCGATGAAGCGCTTGGCGAGATAGGCCGGCATCAGCTGCGGCCGCGCTGGGTCGGATCGAGCGCGTCGCGAAGCGCGTCGCCGACCAGGTTGAAGGAAAGCGCCATCAGCAGCACCGCGACGCCGGGGAAGAAAACCAGCCATGGCGCGTCGAGAAGATAGGACTGGCTCTCGAAGATGATGCCGCCCCAGGAGGGGGTGGGCGGCCGCACGCCGATGCCGAGGAAGGAGAGCGTCGCCTCGAGCAGAACCGTGGTGGCGATGCCGAGCGTGCTCCAGACCAGGATGGTGGGCAAAAGGTGGGGCAGCACGTGCACGAAGAGGAGGCGCGGCCAGTTCGCCCCGAGCGCGCGCGTCGCCTCGATATATTCGCGCGTGGCGAGCGAGGTGGTCTGCGTGTAGATCACGCGCGCGATCTGCACCCAGTTCACCAGCGCGATCACCATCGCCACGATCCACAGGCTGGGGCTGAAGAGGGCGGCCAGCGCAATGGCGAGGAGCAGGGCGGGGAAGGCCATCATGAGGTCGGTGAAGCGCATGATCGCCGCGCCGAGCCAGCCGCGCACATACCCGGCGATGAGGCCGAGCACGGTGCCGATCGCGACCGCCGCGCCGTTCGCGACCACCCCGATGATGAGCGAGGTGCGCGCGCCGTAGAGCAGGCGCGAGAGGAGGTCCCGTCCGAGCAGGTCGGTGCCCATCCAGAACCGTTCATTGGGCGGCAGCGGCGCGCCTTCCAGCGTCAGCCCGTCGAAGAATTGCTCATGCGGATCGAAGGGTGCGACCCAGGGCGCGCCGAGCCCGCCCACCACGATCAGCAGAATGATCGCGCTGCCGGCGAGGGCGAAGCGGTTCTTGAGGAATTTGCGCCAGGCGTCGGACATAAGGCGGGCGGGTCAGTCCAGAAAACGGCCGATCTTCCAGCCGCCCGAACGGCTCCGCAAGGGGTCATCGGACCGGCGGGTCAAATCGCCGCCGGCCGGGAACCCGCGCGCCGAGCATGGATTGTCAGGGCAAATCCGGAAGAGCGATGAGGAGGCGGACGGATCGCCGTTCCGGGCCACACCGACGCGCGATCCTCTGCGCGCTCGCCAAGCGAAGAACCGGCGGCTCTGGAGCCCCTTCCGAGGGGTTAAGCCCCATCCGGGATACCGACCAGGGCCTTAATTCTCAGCAGCCTGACGGCCAGAGCGCGCCGGCAGAGTCGAGGATAAGACCCGGCACCGCCGTTTTCAACTCGCGGGCGATCGCCCTCACATCAGCCCCAGCGCCTTGAAGCTGGCATGGCCCTTGCGCCCGACCACGATGTGATCGTGGAGCGCGATGCCGAGCTTCTCGGCCGCCTCCTTCACCTCGCGGGTCATGGCGATGTCGTCCTTTGACGGCGTGGGATCGCCGCTTGGATGGTTGTGCACCATGATGAGGGCGGAGGCGCGCAGCTCCAGGGCCCGACGCACCACCTCGCGCGGATAGACGGGCGTGTGGTTCACCGTGCCGGTCTGCTGCACCTCGTCGGCGATGAGGGCGTTGCGCGAGTCCAAGAATAGAAGTCGGAATTGCTCCACCTTCTCGCGCGCCATGCTGCGGTGGCAGTAATCCAGCACCTTGTCCCAGGAGCTGAAGATCGGCCGGTCCAGGATCTCGCGCCGCGCCGCGCGCAGGCCGGCGGCATGCACGATCTTGAGCGCGACGATCGAGGCCTCGCCCAGCCCCGCCACGCCCGCGAGCTCCGCCGGGCTTGCCGCCAGCACGCCCGGCAGCGAGCCGAAGCGGCGCAGCAGGTCCTTGGCCAAGGGCTTCATGTCGCCGCGCGGCTGCGCCTGGAAGAGCAGCAGCTCCAGGATCTCGTAGTCGGCCAAGGCTTCGGCGCCCGCCTGCAGGAACTTCTGCCGCAGCCGCTGCCGATGGCCGTGGTAATGGGGCTGGTCGGTCACAGGAATTCGGCGATGTGAGGGTGTGGGGGCGCCTCGTCAGAGCGGGTAGGGCGGGCGGTGGAGCCCGGCGGGCGAGAGGGTGAAGATTTCATGACCCTCTGCGGTCACGGCGATCGTGTGCTCGAACTGCGCGGAGAGGGACCGGTCGCGCGTCACCGCCGTCCAGCCGTCCTCCAGCACCTTCACCTGGTACTTGCCGGCATTGATCATCGGCTCGATGGTGAAGAACATGCCCTCGCGCAGCTCGGGGCCCGTGCCGGGCTCGCCATAATGGAGCACGCTGGGCGCGGCGTGGAAGATCTGCCCGATGCCGTGCCCGCAGAAATCGCGCACGACCGAGAAGCGGCTCGCCTCGGCGTAGCTCTGGATCGCGTGGCCGATATCGCCGAGCGTCGCTCCGGGCCGGACGACGGCGATGCCGCGCATCATCGCCTCATAAGTCACGTCGATCAGCTTTTGCGCCTTCACCCCGACCTTGCCGACCGGGTACATGCGGCTGGTGTCGCCGTGCCAGCCTCCGAGGATCACCGTGATGTCGATGTTGACGATGTCGCCTTCGGCCAGCCGCTTCTCGCCCGGGATGCCATGGCAGACCACGTGGTTGACCGATGTGCAGATGGATTTCGGGAAGCCCCGGTAGTTGAGCGGCGCGGGAATCGCGTCATGGCCGGTGATGAAGTCGTGGCAAAGGCGGTCCAGCTCTCCGGTGGTCACCCCGGCGCGCACATGCGGGGTGATGAAGTCCAAGGTTTCCGCCGCCAGGCGACCGGCCTTGCGCATGCCTTCGAAGGCCTCCGCCCCGTGCAGGACGATGCGCCGCTCCTCGGCATCGACCGGCATGGCGCTGCTGCGCGAGCCCGTCGTCATCGAACGGCCCTCCGGCTCGCTCGAGCCGGGGCGAGTCGCATGGAAATCGAATTGGCGATCGGCATGCGGGGAAGGTAATGCGCGCATCCCCGCCTTGCAACGCCCGCCCGTCGGGGGGCGGGGTTGCGCGGAGGGCGGGCATCGGCCATCTTCAAGGGAGAAGCGAGCCAACCAAGCCGAGGATTTCCTCCCTATGATCGTCAAGCGCCCGGGCGAGGAGCGCGGCCGGACCCGCATCTCCTGGCTCGATAGCCGCCACAGCTTCTCCTTCGGCGAGTATTACGACCCCCGCCATATGGGCTTCGGGGCGCTCAGGGTCATCAACGAGGACTGGGTCGCGCCGGCCGGCGGGTTCCCCACCCACGGCCACCGCGACATGGAGATCGTCACCTATGTCATCGACGGCGCGCTGGAGCACAAGGACAGCCTCGGCACCGGCTCGATCATCCGTCCCGGCGAGGTGCAGCGGATGAGCGCCGGGACCGGCATCCTCCACAGCGAGTTCAATCCCTCGCGAACCGAACCCGTGCATCTCCTCCAGATCTGGATCCTGCCCTCCGAACGCGGCATCGAGCCCAGCTACGAGCAGAAGGCGATTCCGGCGGAGGCCCGCAACGCGCGCTTCGCGGCGATCGCCGGCCCGGACGGGGAGGGCGCGGTCCGCATCCGGCAGGATGCGCGCATCCTCGCGGCGGAGGCGCCGCCCGGCGTGGCGGTCGCGCACGATCTCGGCAAGGGGCGCCGCGCGTGGCTGCAGGTCGCGCGCGGCTCGGTCGAGCTCGGCGGCGCGGTCTACGAGGCCGGGGACGGAGCCGCCATCACCGGCGAGAGCCGTATCGAGCTGCTCGGGCGCGAAAAAGCCGAGCTGCTGCTCTTCGATCTGCCCTGATGGAGCCTCGATCGCGCATGTTCCGCCTTCCCATTCGCATGGTCCTGACCGCCGCGGCGCTGGCTCTTCTGACGTCCTTGCCCTCGCCCGCGCCCGCTCAGGACGAAGAGGATGCGGCCACCGCCGGCAGCCGCCAGGTGCTGGACTGCGAGGAGTCGGCGCGGCTGTCGATCGATCGCGACCGCCTCATCAGCCGCTCGATCTCAGGCGCGCAGGAGCCGGACCCGTTCAGCGGCGGCGGCGGCGGCACGGGTGCGGTCGGATCGGCGGGATCGTTCAGGAGCGAGCTGTCGAAATACGACGAGGAGCGCCGCCGCCGCCGGCTCATCGACGATTGCATCGCCCGCTCCGGCGCCGCGGCGCCGCAGGAGTGAGCGCCGTCCGCCCGATGGCCGAGCCTCCGCCCGAGCGCGCCGTCACCGCCGCCGTTCTCATCATCGGCAACGAGATCCTGTCCGGTCGGACCAAGGATGCGAACCTGCCCTGGCTCGCCGAGCGGCTGAACGCGATCGGCATCCGCGTCATGGAGGCGCGCGTCGTCGCCGACAGTCCCGATGCGATCGTCGCCGCGGTCAACGAGGTCCGCGCGCGCTTCGATTATGTCTTCACCACGGGTGGAATCGGCCCGACGCATGACGACATCACCTCCGAATGCGTGGCGCGCGCCTTCGGGCTGCGTCTGATGCTGAACGAGGAGGCGCGGGGCCGGCTGGAGCGGCACTACCCGCCCGGCGGGCTCAACGAGTCGCGCCTGAGGATGGCGCATGTGCCGGAAGGCGCCACGCTCATCGACAACCCCGTCAGCGCCGCGCCCGGGTTCCAGATCGCAAACGTCTTCGTCCTTGCCGGCATCCCGGCCGTCATGCAGGCCATGTTCGAGGGGCTGCGGCATCGGCTCGCGGGCGGGCTGCCCATGCTGTCGCAGACCGTGGCCGCGCATCTGGGCGAGGGCGTCATCGCAAAGGACCTCGGCGCGCTCCAGGGGCGCTATCGGGACCTGGAGATCGGGAGCTACCCCTTCGTACGGCAGAGCCGGTTCGGGGCCAGCTTCGTCATCCGCGGCACCGATGCGGGGCGCATCGCGGCCTGCGCCGAAGAGCTGGAGGCGATCATCCGCCGTCTCGGCGCCGAGCCGATCGCGGAGTAGCTATAGCCGCTTGTGGAAGCGGAGCTCGGCCGTATTGCTGAGATCCTGCAGCCGTCGCTCACCGTCCTGCGCATAGCCCCGGGCGCGATAGAACGCATGCGATTGGATGAACCGCGTGTCGCTCCACAGCTCGATGGCCGCCGCGCCGCGCCCGCGCGCCCAGTCTTCCGCCAGGTCGGTCAGCCTGCGGGCGAGGCCCTGACGGCGCTGGTCGGCCGCGACATAGAGCTTCAGAAGCTCCCAGTCGGCCGAGGACCGGGAAGGAGCCACGCCGACGCAGCCGACGATCCGCCCGAAGCGCTCGGCCACCCAGCCCGCGCCGCCCAAGCGGGCGAAAGCGCCGGCGGGGGCCTTGAGCTCCGGCAGTTCGGCATCCACATCGAAAACGATGCCCGGGTAACTGAGCCAGACGGCGCCGATCAGCTCGATCATGCCGAGGGAATCCGCATCCGAAACGGGGCGGATCAGGATCTCGTCGGCAGGGCGCAGGAGGCTCATCGGGCGGGGCGATTTCGGGCGACGGGCCTCATCTGGCCTGTTCCGGTTGCTCCGGTCAAGCGCCCGGAGATAGGCTCGGCCCCGCCGAAGACCGTCCTCGCTTCGAAAGCCCGCTTGGCGGAACCGGTAGACGCAAGGGACTTAAAATCCCTGCCCCAAAAGGGAGTCCGGGTTCGAGTCCCGGAGCGGGCACCAATGAATCTGTGGGTCTCAGGGCCAATAGCGTCATGCTCGCAAGAAGGGGATTCCCCGTTAGGCAAGCAGGGGTAAGCAACTGCTACGAGATATCCGCCTTCAGGCACGTCGGAGAACAGGCCGATATGGGTTCTATGTCAGGGTCTGGCCGGGGGTGGGCATTTTGCGGAGTTCCGTTCCACGGCGACGACTGCCCCAGCCATTTCAACGTGATTTCGCCAAGCATGCACCAGGCCACCGGTGCGACTTTGGCGCTCAAGCGATTTAGAATAATCCTAGGATGTGGATCCGCTCCTAAATACCACGCCTGATTTGATGCTGCGCTCATAGGTGTAACGTAGCCTTGAACGCTTAGCCTGAAATTGAATCAGGGGGCGGCCATGGCGACCAAGATCGGCAACGATTTGGCGAATACGCTGCTCGGCGCCAGTTCGGTCGACTACCTGGATGGCCGCGGCGGCAACGACGTCCTGCGCGGCTATGAATCGAACGACAGTCTCTACGGCGGATACGGGGATGACACGCTGTATGGCGGAACCGGCGATGA
>DATIDB010000075.1:0-2007 GCA_035456545.1 Alphaproteobacteria bacterium
GAAACGGTGCGGTAAGAGCGCACCGCGGCCGCGGCGACGCGGACGGCACGGCAAACCCCACCGGGAGCAAGACCAAATAGGGGCGGCACGGGGGATCGGCCGGCGACGGCCTTCTCCCAAGCGGGCTTCCGCGCCGCCGCCCGGGTCGGTCGCGCGAGGCGCCGGGCGACCGGCGTCCCAGAGGAATGGCCATCCCTCCCCGTCGAGGGGCAGGACAGAACCCGGCTTACAGGCCGTCTGGCGCTCAGAAGACAGATGTCAGAAGACAGAAGTCAGAATTGTCTCATGAGGACTCGGAGCCAGCGGGACACCTGCGCGGCCGGTCTGGTTTTATTCGATTATTTCTAGAACTTGACTCGCTTCGTTACTTTCGAGTCGCCTTTGACCGGGAAAACGACTAGTCCCTGCATCCAGTCTCTTTAGTGGTAGGGACCTTCGCGAATTCTGCATTCCCGCCTCTCATTACTAGAACAGAAGTAGAACAAAATCCCGCCACAATCTGCGGGCAAAGTTGTGGATAAGAAAGCGCCGGCCGGACACTGTATTCACGTTTTGTTCTTGTTCCGCAGACCAGTGGAGGGCGCCGAAAACCCCTTTGAGTACCAAAGAATTACTGCCTTCACCCATTGACGCCCATATAAGCCCATGATATCCCATGTGCATGACTGCACCGCCCGGGAACCCCCTCGGCTGGGGTTCGGGAGCGGCCGGGAAGGGAGAGGCCCGGTCGGTCCCCGAAAAGGGCGCAGAGGGGAGCGCTCAGGCGCGCAGACATGGCGCTGTTCCTGGGAAGGCACATCCATCGAATCGATCGGAAAGGCCGGGTCTCGGTGCCCGCGCCCTTCCGCGCCGCGCTCTCGGGCCAACTCGAGCAGGGGATCGTCGCGGTGCCGTCCTTCAAGCTCCCGGCGGTCGACTGCTACAGCATGGAAAAGCTGGAGGCCTTGAGCCAGCAGGTCGATCAGCTCCCGACCTTCTCCGAGGAGCGCGACGATTTCGCCGCCGCCCTGTTCGGCAACGCCATCCAGCTCCCGCTCGACGGGGAGGGGCGCATCGTCCTGCCCGAGACCATCATCGCCCATGCGCGCATCGGCGAGAGCGTGGCCTTTCTGGGCGGCGGCAAGACCTTCTCGATCTGGGAGCCCTCCGCGGCCGATGAGTTCCTGGCCAAGGCAGGTTCGCGCGCCCTCGCCGAGCGGCGCGTGCTCAAGCCGGATGGAGAGCGGCAGTGAACGCCCTGCGCGAAACGCCCGGCGGCCACACCCCAGTCCTCCTCGCCGAGATCCTGGAGGCGCTGCAGCCTAAGGACGGCGGCATCTATGTGGACGGCACCTTCGGCGCGGGCGGCTACGCCAAGGGCCTGCTCGAGGCGGCGCGCTGCCGCGTCTGGGGAATCGACCGCGATCCCGAGGCCATCGCCCGCGGCGCCGCCCTCGCCCGCCGCTACGACGGCCGGCTCGCCCTCATCGAGGGCCGGTTCGGCGAGATGGACGCGCTTTTGCGCGCGCGGGGCATCGAGGCGGCCGACGGCGTCGCCCTCGACTTCGGCGTCTCCTCCATGCAGATCGACGAGCCGGCCCGCGGCTTCTCCTTCCGCTTCGACGGTCCGCTCGACATGCGCATGGACGGCGCCGGGCCCACCGCCGCCGAGCTGATCGCCCGCGCCTCGGAGCGCGAGCTCGCCGACGTCATCTTCGCCTATGGCGAGGAGCGGCGCGCCCGCGCCATCGCCCGAGCCATCGCCGAGGCGCGCAAGGAAGCGCCGATCGAGACCACCGACCGGCTCGCGCGGATCGTCCGCAAGGCGGCCGGCGCGCGCGCCAAGGACGGCATCGACCCGGCGACCCGCACCTTCCAGGCGCTGCGCATCTGGGTCAATGACGAGCTGGGCGAGCTGGACCGGGGCCTCGGCGCCGCGGAATCGGTGCTGGCGCCCGGCGGCCGGCTCGCGGTCGTCTCCTTCCATTCGCTGGAGGACCGCCGCGTGAAGGAGTTCCTGCGCCGGCG
>DATIDB010000076.1:0-3284 GCA_035456545.1 Alphaproteobacteria bacterium
GAGGGTGAGCGCCGTGATCGGGCGGCGGGCGCCCTCGCCATAGATTCGGCCGAGCGTGGCGAAGGCGGCGTCGTAAAGCCCGGCCCCCATGCCCGCTCCGATCGTGACCCAGGCGAGGAAAAAGGCGGGCAAAGTCCAAGACAGCGCCAACGCCAAAAGCCCGGCGGATAGCATGAGAGCGCTCGTCGCCAGCACCGGACGCCCGCCTTGCGCCTCGATGGTCCGGCCGACCCTCGGCGCGATGAGGCCGGAGACGAGGAGCCCCAGCGACAGCCCCCCGACCACCCAGGCGAGCGGCCATCCGGTGCTGTCAGCCACCGGTCTGGCGATCACGGCGGGCAGGTAATAGGAAGAGGCCCAGGCGAGGATCTGGGTCAAGCCGAGGGCGGGCACCAGCCGCCACGGGGAGGGCGGCGGGACGTGCGAGGGCGGGGCTTCAGGCTCTGTCACGGCCTTCGGCAGCTTTGGCGCTATCCCTTCTTCGGCCGCATCTCTTCCCAGTCGGCCGCGGTCAGCCGCGACAGAAAGTTGAACTGGCCGGCGCCTTGCAGCCACTCGCCGCCGTCGATCGTCACCACCTCGCCGTTGATGTAGCCCGATTCCTCGGCGAGCAGAAAGCTCGCGAGATTCGCCAGCTCCTCGTGACGGCCCGCGCGACCCATGGGATTGCGCGTTTCGAAAATACGCGCCAGATCGGGCTTCGGCACCAGGCGCTCCCAGGCGCCCGGCGTCGGGAAGGGTCCGGGGGCGATGGCGTTGAGACGGATTCGCTTCGGCCCCCATTCGACGGCGAGGCTGCGCGTCATCGCCAGCACGCCCGCCTTGGCCATGGCGGAGGGGACGACATAAGCCGATCCGGTCCAGGCATAGGTGGTGACGATGGACAGCACCGCGCCGGGCCGGCCTTCCGCGATCCAGCGACGGCCGCAGGCGAGCGTGGCGTATCCACTCCCATGCAGCACGATTCCCAAGACCGCATCCAGCGCGCGGCTCGAGAGCGTCTCCGACCGGGCGATGAAATTGCCCGCGGCGTTGTTGACGAGGGCGTCGAGCGGCCGGTCGCGCCAGAGCCGCTCGATCATCTCCTCAACGGCATCGGGCTCCCGCAGGTCGCAGACATGTGTCGTGACCGCGCGCCCATGCAGGTGGCCTAGGTCCGCGGCGGCCTTCTCGAGCACCGCGCCGCGCCGGCCGCAGATGGCGAGGTCGGCGCCCAGCTCCAGGAAGCGACGGCCCATGGCCAAGCCGAGGCCCGTGCCGCCCCCGGTCACGAGCACGCGTTTTCCGGCGAGGAGATCGGTCCTGAACACGGGATGGAAGAAGGAGGCCTGGAGTACGAGCACGCTACTTTAGGGATGGTCGCCGACGCGCGCAAAGCCAACGCGGCCGGTCCGGACGGCCGCTTCACTCACCTTTCGGAGAGGGCGGCACAATGTGGCGATTTGATGGCTAAACCTCAGAAAATGTTGAGATTTTTTCCCTGGAACCCTGGACTGGAGGGGGGCGTTAAGCGACATCGAAACGCGTCCGGATAGGGCGCAAACCACCAATGGGGTTAGATGATCATGAAGAAGTACGCAATCGCTGCGACGTTTGTCGGCGCTCTACTCGCATCGCCGGCCTTCGCCCAGGACGCCGCCTCCTGCGAGACCATGCTGAGCGACTTCGACTCCCACCTTGCCGCCAACAATATCGAGGCCACCGACGAGCGGGTGACGCAGGCCCGCACCGACGCCGAGCAGGCCTGCATGTCGGGCGACATGACCGCCGCCGAGGCCAGCCTCGACAAGGCTGTCGTCGATCTCGGCATCCCGCCGCGGACCGGCAAGGCGACCGGCGGCGACACCGGTTCCACCGAAACGGGCGGAGCATCCGGTTCGGCGACAACTCAGTCGACCGACCAGTCTGGCGCGGCGACCGGCACGACGACGGACACGCAGTCCGGCAGCAGCAGCACCAGCACGCAGTAACGGTACGTTACCTTCCTCGACTAAAAAGGGCGCGGCCCCGGCCGCGCCCTTTCTTCATGCTCGCTTCAAGAGTGGCATCGAGAGCCATAGGACCGCAGCGCCGACCAGCGCCGTCAGAAAGCTCGCCAAAAGCGCGTGCAGCCCGAAATCGCCGGCGCCGAAGACCGCCAGCAGCCCGCGCCCGACCAGCCAGCCGAGCACGCCGCACACCAGGCTGGCGGACACGCCCGGGGCCTTGCGGGCGATCACGCGCCCCGCGACCCAGCCGGCCGCCGCCGCGACGAGAAGATCGTCGGCAAGGCCGATCAGCGTCCTGAAGACATCTTCCATGGATGGACTCCCCCTCACCGGCCCGCGAAGCCCCGCGTTGCGGGCCCTTCGACCGCCCCCGTTTGCGTAGTCTTCGCGCCGGGCGCTCGGCTTTACAAGCCCCCGAGCCTTGCGACACAATCCCGCCCTTGCGAGCCGGGAAGCGCCGAATTTCCGGACCAGGCTTCTTGCTCGAACCCGCTGACGTCACCCGCATTCCAGCCGCCTTGGGCGTGGCCGGGGATCCCGTGACCCAAGCCGGTGGCTGTGGAGGAGCCGGTTCGGCCCCTCCTCCACGGCCTTCCCTGTTCGGTGCCGAGAGCGAGAGACGCATGCTTCCACAGGACGTGAAGACCGCCGCCGACGCCATGAAGATCGTCGAGGAGCGCGGCATCAGCCATGTCAAGGTCGGCGTGTTCGACGCCGACGGCGTGATGCGCGGCAAGTACATCTCCAAGCAGAAATTCGCCTCGGCCCTGGAGAGCGGCTTCGGCTTCTGCGACGTGGTCCTGGGCTGGGACTCCAACGACCAGCTCTATGACAACGTGACCTTCACCGGCTGGCACACCGCGTTCCCCGACGCGCCCGTGCGCATCCTGCCCGAGACCTGCCGGGAGATCCCCTTCGAGCCGAACACGCTGCTGTTCCTGTGCGAGTTCGCCGACAAGGCGGAAGCGCTGTGCCCGCGCGGGGTCCTCAGGCGCGCGGTCGAGAAGGCGCGCGCCATGGGCTTCGAGCCCTATGCGGCGCTGGAATACGAGTTCTTCCTGTTCGACGAGACCCCGCACACCGTGCGCGAGAAGGGCTACCGCAACCTCAAGAACATCACGCCGGGCTTTTACGGCTACTCGATGCTGCGCAACTCGGTCTGGTCCGATTTCTATCACCAGTTCCTCGAAATGTGCGAGCGCATGCGCATGCAAATCGAGGGCCTGCACACCGAAACGGGCCCGGGCGTGCTGGAGGCGGCGATCGCCGTAGACAAGGCCTTGGAGGCGGGCGACA